>JBBSOP010000040.1:0-17153 GCA_038259655.1 Chroococcales cyanobacterium | reverse complement strand
CTCCTAAATGCTTCCAATGCCAGTAGAAAGTTACCCAACCAATGGTATTGAGCATCCAGAACATAGCTAGGTAGAAAGAATCCCAAGCGGAGATATCGCAAGTACCACCACGACCAGGGCCGTCGCAAGGGAAGGCATAGCCGAAGTCCTTTTTATCGGGCATCAGCTTAGAACCACGGGCATCCAAAGCACCTTTAACAAGTACTAAGGTGGTGGTGTGAATAGCCAAAGCGAATGCGTGGTGTACCAGGAAGTCGCCAGGGCCAATTGTTAAGAAAAGAGAGTTGGTGCTGTTGTTGATCGCATCCAACCAACCACCTAACCAAACGTTACCGTAGTTAGGATAGGCTGTGTAAGCAATGCTATCGGGGTTAGACAGTAGGGTGTTTAAACCATACAGTACTTTACCGTGAGAAGCTTGAATGAACTGGGCAAACACAGGCTCAATCAAGATTTGCTTTTCAGGTGTACCGAAAGCAACTACTACGTCGTTGTGTACGTACAAGCCCAAGGTATGGAAACCTAAGAATAGCGATACCCAACTGAGGTGAGAAATAATCGCTTCTTTGTGCTGAAGTACACGGTCAAGTACGTTGCCCTTATTTTGTTCGGGGTCGTAGTCACGTACCCAGAAGATGGCGGCGTGAGCAAAAGCACCAACCATCAAGAAACCAGCAATGTACTGGTGGTGAGTGTACAGCGATGCCTGAGTTGTGTAGTCCTTCGCAATGAATGCGTAGGGAGGCAAAGAGTACATGTGCTGCGCCACCAAAGAAGTGATGGTTCCTAGTGCCGCTAAAGCTAGAGACAACTGGAAGTGCAGCGAGTTGTTGATGGTGTCGTAAAGACCTTGGTGAGGCAGGTTGAATTGACCTTCACTCTTGCTACCAGGTACTAAACCGGATTTGGAGTTCAGCATTTCTTTGATGCTGTGACCAATTCCGAAGTTTGTACGGTACATGTGACCGGCAACAATAAAAAGCACTGCGATCGCCAAGTGGTGGTGAGCCATATCAGTCAGCCACAATGACTCTGTCTGAGGATGGAAACCACCCAAGAAAGTCAGAATCGCTGTACCTGCACCTTGAGATGTACTAAAGACATGACCAGCTGTATCTGGGTTTTGAGCGTAAACACCCCAGTTACCTGTGAAGAAAGGTGTTAAGCCTGCTGGGTGGGGCATGGTGGTTAAGAAGTTATCCCAACCTACGTGCTGTCCGCGAGATTCGGGGATAGCAACGTGAATCAAGTGACCAGCCCAAGCCAAAGAACTGACACCAAACAAACCAGCCAAGTGGTGGTTAAGGCGGGGTTCAGCACTCTTGAACCAAGAGAGGCTAGGACGGAACTTGGGCTGCAAGTGCAACCAACCAGCAAACAAGAACACTGCTGCCAACAATAGCAGGAACACTGAACCTGTATATAGTTCACCGTTCGTCCGCATACCAATGGTGTACCACCAGTGGTAAACACCAGAATAAGCAATGTTTACAGGATTACTAGCGCCAGCTTGGGTAAAAGCTTCAACAGCAGGTTTACCGAAGTGGGGGTCCCAAATCGCATGGGCGATTGGACGGACATGAAGGGGATCTTTGATCCACAGTTCAAAGTTACCTTGCCAGGCTACGTGAAACAGGAGGCTGGAAGCCCACAGGAAAATGATTGCCAAGTGACCGAAGTGAGTGGCGAAAATCTTTTGGTAAAGATTTTCTTCAGTCATGCCATCGTGGCTTTCAAAGTCGTTGCCTGTGGCGATCCCATACCATATCCGACGAGTAGTCGGGTCCTGTGCGAGATCCTGGCTAAATTTGGGAAATTTTGTTGCCATAGGTTTGATAAATCCTCTGACCTTTAGCCATCAGGTATCAGTTCGATTTTGGATTCGGGATTTTGGATTGAACTAAAATCCCAAATCCAAAATTTTGCTGGTTGCTACCCTACTGAAAGGATGTGTGCGTGGAAGAATGCCCAGGTAGTAGCAATTCCTCCGAGGAGGTAGTGAGCTACACCTACCGCCCGGCCCTGAATGATGCTCAGAGCGCGAGGCTGAATTGCTGGTGCTACTTTCAGCTTATTATGTGCCCAAACGATGGACTCAATTAGTTCTTGCCAGTAGCCGCGACCACTGAACAAAAACATTAAGCTGAATGCCCAGATAAAGTGAGCGCCTAAGAACATTAATCCATAGGCAGATAGCGCGCTGCCATAGGAGTTGATTACTTGTGAAGCTTGCGCCCACAAGAAGTCACGCAACCAGCCGTTGATAGTGATGGCACTTTGGGCAAAGTTACCACCAGTAATGTGAGTCACATTACCAGCTGCGTCTACGGTTCCCCAAACATCTGACTGCATTTTCCAACTGAAGTGGAAAATTACAATCGATATGGAGTTGTACATCCAGAATAATCCGAGGAACACGTGGTCCCAACCAGATACTTGACAAGTACCGCCACGACCAGGCCCGTCACAAGGGAAGCGGAAGCCTAGGTTTGCCTTGTCTGGAATCAGACGAGAACTGCGGGCAAACAAGACACCTTTGAGCAGAATCAAAACGGTGACGTGAATGGTGAAGGCGTGGATGTGGTGGATAAGGAAATCCGCTGTACCCAAAGCAATGGGCATCATTGCCACTTTACCGCCTACAGCCAAAATACCGCCGCCGAAAGCATAGCTAACTGGCTCTAAGGCATTGGGAGCAGTGCCACCAGGAGCTAGGGTGTGCAAGTTTTGCACCCACTGAGCGAATACTGGTTGCAACTGAATTGCTGTGTCGGAGAACATGTCTTGGGGACGACCCAAAGCACGCATTGTATCGTTGTGAATGTACAGTCCAAAGCTATGGAAGCCGAGGAAAATACACACCCAGTTGAGGTGAGAGATAATCGCATCCCGGTGACGAATCACCCGATCCAGTACGTTGTTTTGGTTAACAACTGGATCGTAATCCCGAACCATGAAGATGGCAGCGTGAGCAGCCCCACCAACGATCAGGAAACCACCGATCCACATATGGTGAGTGAAGATACACAACTGCGTAGCGTAATCCGTTGCCAAATATGGATAAGGGGGCATCGCGTACATGTGATGCGCGATGATGATTGTCAGGGAACCCAAGAAGGCAAGGTTAGTTGCCAATTGAGCGTGCCAGGAAGTGGTCATGTTTTCGTAAAGACCCTTGTGACCTTCCCCTGTGAAGGGGCCTTTGTGGTTTTCGAGGATCTCTTTGATGCTATGACCGATACCCCAGTTGGTACGGTACATGTGACCAGCAATGATGAACAGTACCGCGATCGCTAGGTGGTGATGAGAAATATCTGTCATCCACAAGCCACCTGTGACTGGGTTTAAACCACCCTTGAAGGTGAGGATGTCAGCGTACTGACCCCAATTCAAGGTGAAGAAAGGTGTTAAACCAGCAGCAAAACCGGGATACAGTTCCGTCAACAAGTCTTTGTTCAAGATGAACTCTTGGGGCAAGGGTATGTCTTTAAGAGCAACTCCTGCATCCAACAGCTTGTTAGTCGGTGCGGACACATGAATCAAGTGTCCAGCCCAGCCCAAGGAACCACAACCCAACAACACTTGTAAGTGGTGATTCAACATCGACTCCACATTCTGGAACCATTCCAGTTTAGGAGCGCGTTTGTGGTAGTGGAACCAACCTGCAAATAGGAACAAGGCTGCTAGTACCAAACCGCCAATAGCGGTGCAGTACAACTGGAATGAGTTGGTAATACCCCAGCCACGCCATACTTGGAACAAACCAGAGGTGATTTGAATGCCGTGGAAACCACCGCCAACATCACCGTTTAAAATGTCTTGACCGACAATAGGCCAAACAACCTGAGCGCTGGGTCGAACGTTCAAGGGATCGGTCAACCAGGCTTCGTAGTTAGAAAACTTAGCGCCATGAAATATCATCCCGCTCAACCAGATAGTCACTATAGCCAAGTGACCAAAGTGGGCTGCAAATATCTTGCGGGAGATGTCTTCTAAATCGCTTGTATGTGTATCAAAATCGTGGGCGAGTGCGTGCAGGTTCCAAATCCAGGTGGTGGTTTTTGGACTTCTGGCCAAAGTTCTGTCGAAATGTCCCGGCTGTGACCATTTCTCAAGGGAAGTGGGAACCGGATCTTTATCAACAATTACTCTGGCCTTTTTCTCCTCTCGCTCCGGAGGACTGATTGTCATTCGACCTCCTCTCTTGATCAGGAATGAGGAATCATGAATACCACAATGTAAATTTTAGCCGTCTCCTCCAGAAAATTTCTAGAGCAGCGATTAAGACCCTTATGTGGAGAGTTGTTTCTCGTTGAATTATAGGGTCTTAACTTGTACTTTGTTAGACACATTTTAACAATAATTTAAAATCCCTGAAATTCTTGTCTAATCTGCCTTCTAACTTTAAAGTTTTGTACAAAAAGTCAATAGTTTATCCATATAATTTACAAAGAATAACAATTCGTAAAATTTATAGTTTAAATTCGATGCACCAAGAGTTTGAGCTTTTGTTACCCTTACTTATCAATATTTTGATGTTTATTAAAATACTTATTAGTAAGAATTGTAAAAATGATTACTATTTCCGCAATAACCCTGGTATGCAACAAGCAGAAGCTAGAAGATTTCATCTTTTGGTCTATGGTGTGCGATAGACAGTTTAAGCAAAAATAATCTGTCAGTTGTTGAAGACTATAACTGGGTGTAAAGCATGAAATCTTGGCAGAAGAAAGTTTTAGATCAGCTCTTTCCTAAGAGTTTCACTATTTTTAGGTGGCTAATCACACTAGTTTTGATCTTAAGTTTGACCAGTTGTGGTAAAAAAGCTGTAAGCCAAGAAGTATCGCTTGGCTATGGAAAAAAGCCTCCACAGAACTCCCAGATTTCGCAGCAATTTTCTGAAGTTTCTCCACCCGATGTTCTTCAAGAATTGCGCTCAACCTTGGAAGTTTATCGACCACAAGTCACAATAGTTACACCTCAAGCTGATCAAGTTCTTCCAGAAAATACAGTCAAAGTCAGCTTTCAGGTTAGAGATCTACCCCTATTTAAAAATTCCCAATGGGAATTAGGCCCCCATCTCCATGTAATTCTTGACAATCAACCTTATATAGCTGTTTATGATTTAAATCAGCCTTTAGTTTTACCAGACTTATCCCCAGGGACTCATACCTTACGCGTCTTCGCTTCTCGTCCTTGGCACGAAAGCTTTAAAAATGAAGGTGCTTACGCTCAAACAACATTTCATATTGTCACCAGAACCGATGACAATAATCCTGATCTGACTCTGCCCGTATTAACTTACAGCCGTCCTAAAGGCGACTACGGTGCAGAACCCATTTTGTTAGACTTTTATTTAACAAATGCTCCCCTACGCCTTGTCGCTAAGGACAACCTCAACGACCAAATTGGCGATTGGCGCATTCGCTGTACGATTAATGGTGAAAGCTTCGTTCTTGATCGCTGGCAAGCAATATATCTTAAAGGCTTTAAGCCTGGGAAAAACTGGGTAAAGCTAGAATTTCTCGATAATCAAGGAAACCCTGTCAAAAATGTCTTTAACACGACAGTTAGATTAATCAATTACCAGCCCAAAGGTAAAGATACTCTCTCAAGGATTGTCAGAGGAGAATTGCAAGCTGATGAGGTACGTGGGATTGTAGATCAAAATTACACTCAACAAATACCCGCACCTACTGTTGAAAAAACACCAGAACCACAAATCATTCCTGAAACAGAAGTTCCTGAAATATCTCCAACACAATCAAACGATTTACCACAGCCAGAAATAACACCTACACCTGAAACTACTGAACTACCGCAAAAAGTAGCTCCAGAATCAGAAAAACCAAGATTTGGCAAATTGTTTAACCGTCCTCGTCCCAGTATTCAACCATCTCCTAATGGAACTCCCACTCCCTCAGAAATTCTGGAGTCACCTGCACCAGAACCACAACCAGAAGTAACGCCTATACCTGAAACTAACGAAGTTCCTGAATTAGCAAAACCAAAATCTGACGAATTTTTTAATAGTCGTCCTAGCGCTCAACCATCCCCTAACTTACCTCCGACATTACCTGAAATTATTGAGCCTGTTGTCCCAGAAACTACAACAGAACCACAGCCAGAGGTATTATCTACACCTGAAACTACCGAAGTTCCTAAAAAACAAGTAACTCAACCTCAAACATCAAGATTTAACAAATATTTTCAGCGTCGTCCCAGTCCTACGGCTTCGCCTGTACCAGAAACTACACTCACGCCAACCCAAGTTACAGATTAGGAGCAAATGAGCATTGGCGTGACGCACAACAGCCAATGAAAAAAGTTCGCCCCTTGTAGACGACTTAGTTTTGCCTGTTCCTTTTCATTTCAGTAAAAAGCCTTGAGCCACTGTCGAAAAGCTTTCATCACGGCATTCCGACCTATCGTTTTGCTTTGTTCTAGATAGCGAGGAATTACCTCCTTCAGTGGCAAGCTTGGGAATAAGGCGCTTGTTTGAGTCTCTACATACTTTCCATTTTGCAAGACATTGATTTGTAAGCTTGATTGCTCAAATCGCCACAGTTCAGGAACACCAAGCGCTTGATAAATATCGAGATGAGTGCGAGATGTGATATCAATTTCTAGAGCCAAATCGGGGGGAGGATCAACTGTCAAGTCAAGTCGTTTTTTACCGCGAATAACTGGTTCATTCTGAATATAGAAACATTGGTCGGGTTCGATTCCTTGTAGCATCGACTGTTTTTTGTATGTCGTTGAGCCTAAACTTCTAAACTCAATGTCCAACTCTTCTAGTAAAGCTTTAATTAAATCGCTAATAATTTCTTTGTCATCCTCATGTTCAAGTAAAGGAGTCATGATTTCCAAAA
This sequence comes from Chroococcales cyanobacterium, assembly GCA_038259655.1. Lineage (GTDB taxonomy): Bacteria > Cyanobacteriota > Cyanobacteriia > Cyanobacteriales > Nostocaceae > Halotia. Next base: position 10,281 of record JBBSOP010000040.1, on the reverse strand, counting down.
TTCCGCTGTCATAACTAACACGAGTCGAACGATGTTCTCCTAACTCGCCCAAAATCAACTCAAATTCTTGCCAACTGACATCATGAAGCAGCACTCGTTGCCCTGGTGGAATACTCAATTGCCTTAGTTCGAGCAACATTTAGTCAATCCTCCTAAAAGTTCTCATATCTTTAGCCGAAGATACTCAACTGTAAGTGTTTCGATAAAGCTTCCACAAAAGCGATCGCAGTTACGGGATTACCTATATTATCCAAGGCGGGACTATAACAAGCGATCGCTCCTTGATTTGGTACTATTGCTAAAAGCCCACCACCTATACCAGATTTCATCGGTAGACCAATTTGAACTGCAAATTTAGCAGAAGCTTCGTAGAGTCCACAAGTTAACATCACAGCATTGACAATTTGACGATTTTGTGTAGAGATAAAACCGTTATTTAATGCTAAGACTTTTCCCAACAAAGCTAAATCTTCCACTCGCCCAGACAGACAGCACATTTGCTCGTAAGTGTCAAGGGCTATCTCAATATTTTCTATATGTCCTGTTTCGGCAAGATAATTAGCGATCGCTTGGTTGACTGGTGAACGTGAAGCGCGTACTGAAGCCAGCATGACTTCATCTAAATATAATTGACAACCTGCTAATTGGTTCAACCATTGACATAAGTTATGGGTGCGTTGGCAAAGCCCGCCGTAGGTATCGCTGGCAGTTTTTCCTGGTAATTTATCAGCAAGGGTAATTGCCCCACTATTAATCATCGGGTTGCGGGGGAAACCGCGATCGGCAATTAGTTGATCTAAAGAATTGAAAGCAGCATCCGATGGTTCAACTCCAACCCATTGTAAAACTGCATCTGCTGTCATATTTTCCAGCAGATACAGAAAAGAAAACGGTTTAATTACACTCATTAGGGGAAACACACAAGCTGTATCTCCTTGATGAATGTGATTAGATGTACAACAGATGTTAACCGCAAACCAACGAGGATTAGCTAAAGCCAATTGTGGAATGCGATCGCACACTTTTTGTTGGTCAGCTTGAGATTTAGTTTGCTGTATGCAGACTAATAACTCAGTATTAGTTAATTTTGTTAGTTCTTTCAACACTAAATTACCATCTGAATCAATTTATCTTCTTTAGAGGATATTTGAAAAGTAGGAAAAAACTCGAATATATACCATAGCTACTCCGTTTATTTACCCAATTTTTCCTAAAAATATAAAAAAAATCCGTATTATTCACCCTGATATTCAGAATGATTCTGGATATCATTCACTAGCGCTACTTGACTCATTTGTGTAGTCGCGCTGTGACGCTACTAATTCCTTCTTGGTATATGCTATACAAGCACCATCAACAAAAGTTGTTGAGATGGATTGCATTGTTCCTAGTTGGGACATTTCTGCAATTATTGTTTTACATCCCGACACCAGTCTTATCGCAAAATTCTAACAGCTGTAGCAATATTACAATTCCCCTGACATCTGAAGAGCAAACTTACGCTCGTGCGGCTTGGCAGTATTTTGTCAAAAATTATCAACCAGCAACAGGATTCACCAATTCTACTGGAGGTTATCCTTCTGGGACGCTTTGGGATATGGGGAACTACTTGATGGCGTTGAATGCGGCGCGATGGCTAAATCTCACTGATAAAGCAGATTTTGATGCTCGTTTGAATAAGTTTTTGACGAGTCTTAGCAGCTTGAAATTGTTTGAGGATGCCTTACCAAATAAAGTCTATAACGCAGCCACCGAACAGATGGTTGATTATGGTAACAATCCCATTGAACGGGGTATTGGCTGGTCTGCTTTAGATATAGGTCGGATACTAGCGGCGTTTGATGTTATCCGCACCTGTCACCCTCAATATAATGAGTGGCTCACAGGAATTGTATCAAAGTGGCAGATAGCGCGATCGCTCAAAGATGAACAACTTTTTGGCGCGACGGTTCTCCCAGATAACAAGACTTTGTTGGTACAAGAAGGACGACTCGGTTACGAAGAATACGGCGCAAGAGGTTATGAACTTTGGGGTTTTAAAGCACCTAAAGCTATTGCTTTAGAACCTTTTAAGATGGTCGAAATTAACGGCGTTAAAATTCCCGTTGATACCCGTGACTTTCAAAGCACTAATGCTAATAATTACGTTGTCAGTGAGTCTTATATCCTTGATGGTATAGAATTTGGTTTACAAGGAGATTTAGCTGACTTTGCAGCTAGGGTTTTAGATGTGCAGAAGCGGCGGTATGATACTACAGGTCAATTGACTGCGGTTACAGAAGACAATATTGATCAAGCACCTTATTTTCTCTACAACACCGTCTATGCCAACGGTGCAACCTGGGCAACAATCACAGATGCTAATCAACCTTACCCGCAGTTTCGCAGTCTTAGTACTAAAGCGGCTTTTGGTTGGCGCTATTTGTTCCCAGATAATGCTTATGCTCAAAAGATTTTTGATGCAGTCAAAGACCTCCGCAGCCCTGATGATAGTGGTTACTATGCTGGTATTTATGAAGAATCAAAGCAGCCTAATAAGGCTTTGACTGGTAATACTAATGGGTTAATTTTGGAGATTTTATACTACAAAGCTAGAGGAAATCGTCCATTAATTGCATCTAGTTCTGTTAGTGTATCTACTGGTAAGCCTAGTGATACTACAAATCAGCAAAATTCTACTGCTGCAACGCCAACTTCATCCCCGGCGGAAACTCCTAAATCTACAGAAGTAGCTGTTGCACCCATTCCAAGCGTTGGTAATCCCCAGCCATCATCTAACTTGAAACTAAATCGACCCTTGACAGTAATTGAACGGCGTTATGCAGAGGCGGCTTGGGGATACTTTCAGGCAAATTATCACGCTAGAAATGGCCTAATTGACGATCGCAGTGATTTTAAAGGTGCTACTCTGTGGGGATTAGGTGATTATTTAGCCGCACTTCATGCGGCGCGATCGCTTGATATAATTACCCCAAAAGAATTTGATCAACGCACCCGTCATCTTTTGGGTGCATTAACTAAGTTACCTTTATTTGCCGGAGAATTACCAAATCGGGGTTATGATACCAAAACGCTGCAACCGATAGATTACGGTGGAAACCCTGTTTTAGAAGGTACTGGTTGGTCAGCTTTAGATTTAGGCAGAATGTTGGCAGCACTTTACAACTTAAAAAGCTGTCATCCTGAATATACAGCAGCGGTAGATAAAATTGTCTTAGATTGGTCATACTTGCGTGTGGTACGCGAAGGCATTCTTTCCAGCGCCACTGTTACTAAAGATGAGGGGCGAAATTTAACCCGCATCAACCCCGAAATCCGCTTGGGTTATGAAGAATACGCGGCGCGGGCTTTTCAATTATGGGGATTTAATTTAGAACGTTCTGCGGTTGGAGGTGAATATCAAACTACCTCCGTGGACGGAATGCAAATACCAATCCAACGTCGTCGCACAGATACTAAATCCCAAGTTAACCAATACACCGTTAGTAATCCTTTCTTACTTTATGCACTGGAATTTGGCTTAGATCCAAAAATGCGATCGCTGTTTGAACCCATTTTTCAAGCGCAAGCCAAACGTTATGAGCGCACCAATATACTTACAGCCTCAGCTACCACCTTAATTGATCGCAAACCTTATACAGTTCACAGCACAATTTCTGGACAAGGTAATTCTTGGGTAGCTTTAGCAGATGACGGTCAAATTGTACCAAAAGGGCGATTAGTCAGTACAGCAGTAGCTTTTGCCTATCATGCCTTGCTTCCAGAAAATAAGTATAGTCAAAAATTACTCCAAGGAACAGCTGACTTATATAATCCACTGATAGGTTTCTATGAAGGCTTTTATGAAACCACAGGCAAAACAGCAATTGGTTTTACTAGTAGCACCAACAGCATGATCCTACAATCCTTGTTGTACAAAGTCATGAATCGACAACCCTTGATTCGTCCAGCTGTTGCTAAGAACTATCCTTGGTGGCAAGCTGTGACTCAGGGTGATTCTGGCCGTGGTCTACCCAGTAATATTACTCATAAATCCAAATTAGTTTCTGATAGTTCTGGCACTTATTGGGTTTCAGGTAACGAAAGTTCTATACCAGTATCTGCAACAAGGAACAAAAAATAATGGCATTACCAATTGCTACACTATCACTGCTTGCGGCTTTAACAGTTGCTCCTGTACAAGAACCAGCTGAAAAACCACCATTTTCTGTCCCAGTCATTGCCAATGTTTTACCAGCCGACACACCATTGATAGGTTTGGTGAATACAAAAAAACAAACTTGGGCAACTTTAAGTCGTTTTCAGTTATTTCAAACAGCTTTTACAGCAGCAGCGCAGTTTTTACCGCCTACCTTGCAGTTGAACTATACCAAAGATATTGAATCTTGGTTAGGAGATCAAGTAGCAATTGTGTTTATGCCCAAGATAGGAACTGCGACTGCTAGCATAGATACTAATTTTCTCGTGCTAGCTCCAGTTAAAGATGATACACGCTTACAGTTATTGCTGAATCAACTCAAGCAAGATATGCCAGGGGGAAAAACACGGCAATACAAGGGTATCACCATCATAGAACTGCCAGCCTCCCCAGCAGAGCCACCGACAAACAATTTACCTACGACTTCCCTAAAAAAGCTCAAGTCGGCTTCTAAGTCTGAGTTGGTGAAGCCAAATAAGTTAACCAAAAAACGTGGGATTGCGATCGCTACTTTACCAGGATATGTAGTCACTGGCATCACATCTCAACCAATTGAGCAGTTAATCGATGCAACCCAAAGCAATGCCACTTTAGCTAAAAATCCTCAGTTTCAGCAGACAATCCAGCAGTTGCAATCGGGTAAAGTGCTGTTTACACTGTACGAAAATTTAGCTACATTTCTTCCCTTAATCAAGGATATTTCCCAAGATCCTAGTCTGCCATTTCCTGTGTTGAGTGTTGACACTCTCAATCTGGAACAATTAAATAAATACGGCAGCGTCAATGGCTTTTTGACATTACAACCAGAAGGACTACGCTTTCAAATCAACGCCTATAATCAAACTTCTCAATCTAAACAAGGTAAAGTTAATCTCAAAAAAACCAAAACTATTTTAGATCGAATGCCTGGGGCTACTTACTCGGCTTTTACTGGTCAAAATCTCAGCTACCAATGGCAACAGATAGCTAAAGGATTGACTACAAAGCCGCAATTAAAAGAAATGCTTGAAACGTTGCGTAGTTTTGTTCGTAGCAGCACAGGACTAGATTTAGAACAAGACATCTTAGGTTGGATGGATGGCGAATATGGTTTTTTCTTATTTCCTACCAAAGGCGGATTGTCTAAATTAGTCGGCGCGAATTTTAATGTAGGTATAGGCTTGGCTGTACAAACAAGCGATCGCACCGCCGCAAAAACAACTCTCAAAAAGCTAGATCAATTTGCCAAATCCTTCTCAGGGGGAGGAGTGAAGGTCAATACTCACAACATCAAAGGTCAAACTGTCACTAGTTGGGATGTGGGAGGAGATTCTTCACAGAGCTTATTGGCTTATAGTTGGGTAGATAATAATACTGCGATCGTGGCAACTGGATTTGGGGCGATCGCAGACTTAGTACCACAGCCATACATATTGCTGCCTACAACTTATAATTTCACAACTGCTACCAATTCTTTACCCGATCCTAACCACGGATATTTCTACGTAAATATGGGGTCTTTATTGTCATGGGTTTATGGTTTCTTACCATCAATATTTAATGACCCCAGTTTTCAACCCTGGAAACAAACTATTGGTTCAGTTTACAGCATTAGTGCCACGACTTCTACAAGACCAGATAGAGAACAATTTGATATTTTGCTTGTTTTAGCTCCCACTAGAAAATAATCAAAGGTTAAGTTAACCGTTGTTGTCTGCTAGCGTCGCTCAATTTGGCTTGTAATTCTGCCCACTTCACACCTGCTAAATTGGGAAGAACAACATGAGCAGATCCTACGCGTTCAGATGGGCCAAGTCCTACTGTCCACATTTTAGCTGCTAATGCGGCTTCAATCCCCGCTGCTGCATCTTCAAAAACTACGCATTGTTGTGGTGCTAATTTGAGTTGGTTGGCGGCGTACAAAAATAAATCAGGTGCTGGTTTGGGTTGCTGTACACTATAACCATCGGCGATCGCATCTACTTGATCAGCAATACCCAATCGCTCCATAACCATCCGGGCATTTTTACTGGCTGAACCAATGGCTGTTTTGATTCCATTTTGCCGTAGTTCGTCTAATAAAGCGATCGCTCCTGGTAATAAATCCTTGGGTGAAATAGTTTGAATTAGTTCTATGTAATAATTATTTTTACGCTCCATCATTGATTGGATTTCTGCTTCTGAATATTGTCTGTCACCCATAATCATCATCAGTGAAGCGCGGCGAGATATCCCTCTTAAGGGTTCGTTAGCTTGGCGATTAAAAGAAATACCTTCTTCATCTGCTAGCTGCTGCCAAGCTAAATAATGGTATTCTGCTGTATCAGTCAATACACCATCTAAATCGAAAATTACTCCCCGAATGTCGGGGTTGTGGAGAGATGGAGAATTAACAGGTGGAGCAAACAAGATAAACCCTCTATCCTTTTCCTCTGGAGTAATCTGTGGAGAACGCAGATCAAATTCATGCCATTGACCGCGCCAATACAATTTAAACTTTAAACGTGTCCAGCCTGGGGGGAGGTGGGGATTAGCGATAGGTTTACTGTCTTTAAATTGAATCCCACCAAATCCAAAAACTACAGTCTGCCAAATGCCACCAGCACTAGCCCCGTGAATCCCATCAGCGGTGTTACCTCGACTATCTTCGAGATCTACCATTACAGCTTGCATGAAGCGTTTATAAGCTTCTTCTGATTGACCCAAATCTGAGGCTAAAATAGCGTGAATGGCTGGGCCAAGAGATGAACCATAGGTAATATCAGTGCGGGGTGCGTAGTAATCCCAATTTGCCTGCAAGGCTTTTTTGTTGTAGGGATAATCTGCTGATTCCCGCATTAAATATAAAAGCATCAATACATCTGGTTGTTTAAGTACTTGCCGCTTGTTAGTTTCTTCAATACCTAAAATGCCTTGAATTGAAAGCTGGCGGGGTTCGTAATCTTCTAAGTTGATGTCTTCTAGTTGAAAAAATCCTTCACACTGCTCAATCAGTCCCGTTGCAGAGTTATAAGTAATCCAGATTTTAGTAATGATATCTTGCCAGTGCGATCGCATCTCTAAGGTCAGTTGCAATTTCGCTTCTAATTCAGCGGCTCGTTCGGGGAAAGTATCATGTAGCCAATCATAAACTATCAGGGCTTTTTCTAAATGCCATTGCACCATTCGGTTAGTAAAAGTGTTGTTATGTACTAACTCGTGATATTCATCCGCCCCAATTACGCCGCGAATTTCATAGCGTTGCTCTTGAGAATTGAACTCAACTCGACTACCCCAAAAAACGGCGGTATCCAAAATTATCTCTGCGCCACAATCTCGCATCCACTGATCGTCACCAGTGACTTGCCAATAATACCAAATAGCGTAGGGAATATCTGCACTGATATGAATCTCGCGATCGCGACACCAAATCCGCACATCCTCGCCGTAAAAATCATTGGGAAGTGACCAACGTGGTGTCACTTCGTCTCCGGTAACAGCACTTTCCCAAGCATACATCGCCCCTTTATACCCAGAGTGAATTGCCTTGCGTCGCGCTCCATCTAAGGTGTAATAACGGTAACTGAGTAAGTTGCGGGCTAAATCTGGTTGGGTAAAAGTAAAAAAGGGCAGAATAAAAATTTCTGTATCCCAAAAAACATGACCCCGATAGCCAAACCCTGAAAGAGTTTTAGCAGGAATACTCACCTTGTCATCATGTCGCGGCGCAGCAATTAGCAACTGAAAAAGATTATAGCGGACAGCAAAAGCCGCTGTGCTATCTCCCTCAATCACAATGTCGCTGTACTCCCAAACTTTCTCCCATGCTTGTTCATTGGCATTAAGCAACGTTGTGTAATCTGGTAGATGTGTGAGTTTTTCTTGAGCTGCTATAACTGGTGTATCTATTTCTTGGGATGTAAAAACTGTAACCAATTTTTCTACAGTCACAGTCTGCCCTGATGTAGCGAGGAAGGAGGCGCTTAGGGTTGGATAACCTGGTGCTGCATTAACTTGTAGCGAAGCCTCAGCTCCCGATATTGTCATTTTAGCTGCCATGCCAATATCAATCCGAGATTTGCGGGTGCGGCTGTGGAACCAGATTCCTTGGTCTGTTTTGCCTTGGTCTAAATCTTCCCAGTGATTAAAACCCTGATTTTCAGGATAACCATTGATGCTAGCTTGAACTTCAATCACTCCGTCAAAATTTAAAGGTGTTAATCGGCAGCGCTGCGCTAATACATGCTGATCGGCTAAACTAGCAAAACGTTCAAAATGGATATCTATGGTGTTGCCGCTGGGACTACGCCAACGCAAAGAACGGCTAACAATACCCTGACGCAAATCAAGCTGGCGATCGTACTGCAATATCTCGCCTTGGTTGAGGCGGAAGCGTTCATCATTAATTATTACCACTAATGGTAGCCAGTCAGGGCAGTTAGCAAGTTCTGTATACACCACAGGAATGTCATTGTAAACCCCGTGGATGAAAGTGGCAGGCAAGGCACGAATATAGCCTTCCTCAAAACTTCCTCTTGTTCCTAAAAAGCCGTTACCGATTGTAAACAGGGTTTCTCTAGAGTGCAGTTGCTCAGGATCAAACTGGGTTTCAATTAATATCCAGTCTGTATAAATAAAATGACGAGCCGGACTTTTTGTATCCATCATGAATATCTTTGCTCACATCCAATTTCCGAAAAGTTTTACTCAAAAAATGAAATAAATCTACGACAAGTCTATCTAAATTTAGAATTTTTTAATCAAACCACAGAGGCGCAAAGAACACAGAGAGAAGAAGCAGAGGTTTTTACGAATGATTAAAACTGCTATGTTTACCTATCGATTTATGTGCTTTTCTAAAATCTTTTCTGCTCTAGGTTTGAAAATAAGATGAAATAAGGTTTCCATATAGCGGTCTCTAGATTCGTTATTTTCTGGAGCAATAAAGTTCCAGAAACTAAACATTTTAGCTAACGATAGCAATTGACTGGTGTGCGATCGCCAATTATAACTGTTACGTATTCGCTGGCTCATCTCTTCGGAAATTTCGTACCAGTGTTCGGGATGAGTATCGCATTGATCGAGGAAGTTCAAAATTTTCTTTGCTGTTTCTTCTAAATCCGTAGGGTTGAGATGAAATCCATTTTCTCGATCAGCGATAATTTCTAAAGCACCACCAAATTTAGAAGCAAAAGTTGGTAAGCCTGAGATCATCGCTTCTAAAATGCTGCGTCCAAAGGCTTCAAAACGGGCAAAATGGATATAAATTCCCTGGCGATCGCCTATGACTCGGTAAGCTTCACCGATATGATTAATAGGCAGGCGCATTCCTAACCAACGAATATTGCCACCGAGATGATATTGATTAATAATGTCATGAAGTTTTTCAATTTCACGAGTATCTTCTGGATTTGTCGCGGCATCTGGATGTAATTTACTAGTTAAGATAATTAGATTACAGCGTTCTTGCAAAGCTTGACTTTTACCAAAACATTCAGCCAAACCAGTGAGATTTTTAATAGAAGTAATCGGCAGAACAGCAAATATCGGTCGCTTATTCGGGTTATCCAATTTACCAAAGATATGAGGGTCTTCACGTTTAAAAAGTAGATCTTCAATTTGGACGCTAAGGCGAGGATCTCTATCTTCTTTTTGGGTATAGGGAAAGAAGTTTTTTTCATCTACTCCCGGCGGAACCATGTTAAATTTAGGATTAAATAAATCAATGCCATCAATTACATGATATAGCTGAGGCATTGTAAAACACTTATAAGACTCGTATTGACCCATTGAGTCTGGTGTGCCGACAATTTCTTGATAGGATGAGGTAATAATAAAATCAGCGGCATTCATGCTGATGATATCAGCGGTGTATTGGGCTGAAAAGTGGTATTGATCTTCTAAGTCTTGCCAATATAAATTACTAAATAAGTATTTCGGTTTTTCTAAAGAGTGGGCAATGTTGCACTGAGTAACTTTGAGGCTACGGGATAATAAAGAGGCTACTAAATTGCCATCGCTATAGTTACCAATAATTAGACTAGGACAACCTTTAAATTGAGCTAGTAGTTCTTTTTCTGCGTCTTCAGCAAATGTTTCTAAATATGGCCAAATATCAAATTTAG
>JBBSOP010000039.1:0-17306 GCA_038259655.1 Chroococcales cyanobacterium | reverse complement strand
AAAATGCTAACTTTTTGGAAATGATTTTACAGCTAGGATGGGGTAAACCAGAAGAAGCATTTTATAAAAGAGGCAGACCGCGGTCGGGTAGCGAGTATATTCATGCGGTGAATCCTGGTAATCGTCCTATTGGGTGATTGGTATATCTAGTACCGCAAGGCGGAATTAAAAATTAAAAATTAAAAATGAATACAGCGTAAGCTTTCCATTGATTTGAAATGGGTGGTTTATTTGCGCCATCCTGTACTAGTAATAGACTTGTACACAAGTAATCATGTGTAGGTGTCATTTAAAGTAAGATTGTACTTGGATTAACGACAGTAATTTCAGAGTAACGGGCAAAATCACTAATATTAAATGTAAGGATATGGGTTAACCCATGCACCAACATTGCTGCAACCAGTCGCGCATCGTGTACGTTGACCCCTTTTACCTGATACTGCATGACAAGCTGCTCCCATTCGTCGTAAATGCTTGCGGTGTCCGTCAGAAAAGTAAAGAAAGCTTTCAGCCGTCTAATTTCTTCTTTGGCTTCGGAGGCAGTGTGACCCAGCCCATTTTTATTAGCTGGACGGGTATATACGTTCCAAAACTCGATGAGATTCTGCGGTACGATGCAGAGCATTTCTCCCTGATTTCGCAGCAAGGAAGTTGCATTGGTCGCATCGTTATACATTGGGTGGTTAGGGTCTGCACTCCGCAGCAAAACATTGGTATCAAGCAGATAAGCCACTAAAGCCTCTCGTCCTCATACATACTTGACCGACTGACCGCATAGTCCGAAAGGGGAGGTGCATCATGGCGGTGACTTGCTGCCCATTCCTGGAAAGCTGTTATCCACTCCTCTGCTGTTGCAGTTTCATAAAAAGGGCGTTCCCTTGATGGTTGCACCAACTGCTCAAGCATAGTGTTCAAGTGAGGTTTAATCTCCAATGGACTACGATTAGAAATCTTCGCTAACAAACGGGTAATTGTTTCAATATCCTGACTATGAGCTTGTTCTAAATAACTCATAACAGATTTTTGTTGATTATTCATAGCTTAAACATCTTAGTTGCTCAATTTTCAGCTTACTGATAAATTCCTACTTCTGAAGCGTACTTTGTCCTTGTTTACAATTTTAATTGTGAACTTGTAAACATACTGTTAACGTGCGTACAAGCTTCAGCTACTGGCTGGGGAACAGTAGAACGGTTGAAGTTCCCACGGTCTAAGGTTGCCTAGAATTGATTGGAGGAAAATTAATGCATTACACAACACAGTTGTAATTGAGAAGGGAGAAACTAGCTATAGTGCTTATGTTCCTGAATTACCGGGTTGTGTATCTACAGGTGCAACCTTAGAAGAAGTAAAACAAATGATTGCAGAAGCTATTGAATTTCATATAGAAGGTATGCTACAAGATGGTTTACCGATTCCTAAACCAACAAGCATTGCTCATGAGGTCGAAGTTTTAAAGTAAGGTGGACAATGCCACCCTACAAACAAAACCTAAAGAAATTAAACTGCTTGCAGCTGACAAAGCAACAAGCCAAACCACTGATTAGGATCAGTCCAGACATGACGAGGTACTAAACCCCATGCTGTTAGTTGCTGCTGTATGGTATTGAGGTCGAATTTGCGCGAAACTTCAGTGAGGATAGTTTCACCTGCGGCAAAATCAATGGTGAGGTTGAGAGATTTTAACTGGACAGTTTGCGATCGCAAGCTTCGTAAATGCATCTCTATTTGATGCTCTGTTTCATTATAAAACGCCCAATGTTCAAACTGCGTTGTATCAAAATTTCCTTCAAACCGTCGATTTAAATGATCTAACATATTAATGTTAAAAGCTGCTGTCACACCTTGGCGATCATTATAAGCGGGTTCCAAAATATGTTTGGGTTTTTGCAAGTCTATCCCTAATAAAAAATACTCACCCACTTGCAAAGCATTTGTAATTTGAGAAAAGAAGACATCACATTGTTGAGGCTGGAGATTACCTAAAGTGCTACCAATAAAACAAATCATCCTACTGGATAATTGTGTTGGTGAAAGTTGCGTTAAAGCTAACTCATAGGTTCCAGCTAATGCGTGAACTTGCAGTGATGGATAATCGCTTAATAGTTGCCTAGCGCTATTTTCTAATATTCCGGCACTGACATCAATCGGCAAATAGCGCAAAGGGTAGCTCAATTGCTGATAAGCATCTAATAGAATACGGGTTTTGGTAGAACTACCACTACCAAGTTCTACCAGTTCACAAGCACCAGTTATCTGAGCAATTTCACCAGCGCACTGCTGTAATATTGATGTTTCGGTGCGCGTCAGGTAATATTCTGGTAACTCACAAATTTGCTCAAATAGTTCAGAACCACGATCATCATAAAAATACCAGGGTGGTAGAGATTTGGGTGTTTGAGTTAACCCTTTGACGACATCACTCCCAGCACTAGACGCAACTATTCGGGTTGCTTCTATTAAACGCTCTATCTGCAAGCGTTTTTCGATATTATCTTGATAAGTCTTGCCGATAGCAGCTTTAGATATTGACATTCAACCTCCAGATGTTCGGTGTAATAGGTTTTTTTAAGGATTAACCTTTACTCCAGTCAGTGAAACACATAGCCATAGTCGATAAAATCAAGCCTGAGCTAGATTACTATAGTTCAATAGCTATATTTACGGGTTTACACACTAAAATAGTGCCGATATTTTTTAATCAGCACTCAATAATTGTGTTACTAGCACAGCGAAACCCGGCGAAAATTTGGCGCACATCGGGATGATACCAGTTACGAAAACTCGAACGCAGCGCCCAGGGACGAGTTGCCCAACTACCACCTTTTAAAACACGGTGCTTTTGGTCAAAATAAACTTGTGAGTAACCGATGTAAGGGTAACTTTGAAAACCTTTGTAACCGTCAAACCATGAAGCTGTCCATTCCCAAACATTGCCTAATGTATCGTACAAGCTGTATGCACTTTGCCCAGTAGGGTAGGCATTTACTGGTGTGGTTTTGCCAATGAGGCGATCGCAATTACAATTTTGTGATGGGGCTGTTGGTAGTTCATCTCCCCACGGATAGGTGCGGCGACGATTAGCTTTAGCATCCCAACTAACTGCTTTTTCCCACTCGGCTTCTGTGGGTAATCGCTTGCCTACAAACCGCGAATATGCTTCAGCTTCGTACCAACTGACACCATAAACTGGATGATTGTCCCAAATAGATAGATTACACCAATAAAGCGGTTGTGTTACCTGCTCTGTTTGTAGCCATTGCCACCCCAGCTTTGACCACCACTGAGGGTTTTGATAGCCTCCCGCCTCTATAAATAAACGATACTGCCCACAAGTCACAGGATAGCGGTCAATGTAGTAAGTGTCTAAATATACTTTCTCTGTAAAGCGCTCGTTATCTAAAGCATCAATTGAATTGTTTCCTTGTTCAAATTCACCCGCTGGAATTTGAATCATTTCTTCGAGATTAAGAGGGGTTTTTTGGGGAGCGATCGCTAATGGTAGACTTGGAGTAATAGAATAATCAAGAAATTGCCATTCTTGATTATTGACTATTGAATTTTGAACATTAATCAATTCCAACACAAAACTGATAATCTCAGAGTGTTGGCTTTCATGCTGAATTAAAAACCGCCAAAGACGCTCTTGCTGATCAATATCAGCAATTTCCAGGCATTCTAAAACTTTTTCTCGAACTGTATTTAGATAATAAAAAGTTTCTTCCAAGTTTGGTAATTGCACACGCTCTGATTTGGGTAAACCATCAGCTGCAAACAACTTCCGATATTGGGGAAACAAACAAGGTAAACCTGCACTATGCTCTAATAACCATAAAGACTCAGTATAGGCAATATGCCCTAAATGCCAACCAACGGGGCTAAAATCAGGATGAGGCTGACTACGAAATGTCACTTCGTCCATCCCCTCAAATAGCGCCATAGTCTTAGGACGACATTCTTCTAAGGCTTTAAAAATAGCCTCTTTAACACTACATTTGCTCAACTTGGATATCACAATCTTCTCCCACACTAATAATGCTATTTTCTGGACAAGCAGTCCAATTACCAACAAATAGTGGCTCAGAGGCAATAATTATAGACTTAGGAAAAGTCGGATCATTTCGTAGCCAGTACAGCGAGGGTGCAGGTGAATTACTGGCAAAGCGAGAAGCAATCAACCGATTTCCGTCGCTAAAAATTATATTTGCTGAGACTTCTACTTGATGGCGTTTTGCCATATCTGATAGCGTTATTAATGTCATGCGTAAAGCATCTTCTGGAGGTCGATGTTGATTGATTTGTGCTTGAGAAAGTAACAACGCAAAGATATGTTCTGAATCAGTATTACCATTGATGTTTTCGTAAAAATCGGGAGTTAAAGTACTGCGAATTTTTCGATGTAATGTTTGCCGAAAATTCTGGATGTAGCCATTATGAATAAATAGCTGTTGTTGATAATTAAACGGCTGACAGTTCGCCAAATCTAATCCTTGTCCTGCTGTTGCACTGCGAACATAAGCCAGTACACATTTTGATTCAACATAGCGGCTGAGATGAGGTAAATTTATATCATTCCAAATGGGTAGTGTATTTTTATAGATAAAAGGTTCAGTATCTTTTTGACTATGATACCAACCGACACCAAAGCCATCTGCATTTACTACCCCAGAAGTCATTTCGCGGGGTTGGTAACTCTGAACTATCAGAGAATGTTCTGGTTTATATAACAGATGTTCCAGAGAAACAGGTGAGCCGAGGTAGGCAAGTAAACGGCACATGATAAAGGTATTTGCTCCCAATTGCTATAGAATAAGCTTTGTTGCTGAGAATATCCTAAATAGAAAATAAATTTGCACTATGCTTGCTTTAAGCAACTCACCTAATAACAACTTTATCGGCGGTTAATTATGCTTTTTTGTTAACAACTGCCGCCGTAGCAAATCTAACGCTGTACTCGCACTTACATGACGAATTAAAGTACGTCCTCGCATTGTCCCAAACCGATATTCAAAACTTGTCACTTCGTCTTTTGGCCCAGCTAAACCAATATAAACTAAACCCACTGGCTTGGTGTCCGTTCCTCCATTTGGCCCAGCAATACCAGTGATACTTAATCCCCAAGTAGTTGCAAGGCGGGTTTTTACCCCAACTGCCATTTGTTCGGCAACAGTAGTACTTACTGCCCCAAATTTATCTAAATCTTCAGGGTTAACTCTCAATAATCCAACTTTCACTGAGTTGTCGTAAGATATTACCCCACCCCAAAAGTAATCAGAACTTCCAGAAACTTCAGTTAACATTTGCCCCAGCCCACCACCAGTACAAGATTCGGCCACTGATAGGGTTTCTTTGCTTGTTCGTAACAATTCCCCAACCACAGAAGCCAGGGTGTCATTATCTGCACCGTAATAATTCAGTCCAGCAATTTCTTTGATTTGTTTTTCAATTGGCGAAATCAAAGCTTCTGCTGCTGTTTCTGAAGTAGCTTTTGCAGAAATTCGTAGTCTGACTTCCCCTTTACCTGCGTAAGGCGCTACTGTGGGGTTGGGCAAGTTGAAATAGGGCGCAACTTTTTCTGCCAAAGCAGACTCACCGATACCCCAAAACTTTAAACTCCGGCTGAAAATAATTTCTTTACCCCAGCCTTGGCTTTTGAGAAAAGGTACTGCTGTTTCTTCCCACATCCGATGCATTTCTGATGGCACACCAGGAAATGTAAAAATTGTGATATTAGAACGCGGTTGCCAGATGATACCGGGTGCTGTACCAGTGGGATTGGGTAAAATTTCTGCGCCTTGGGGAATCAAGGCTTGTTTACGGTTACTTGGTGTCATAACCCGGCCGCGTTGGGTAAATTTCTCAGTTATATCTTCGATGATTTCTGGGCGTTCTACTAAAGGGACACCAAAAAAATCAGCGATGGTTTCACAAGTCAGGTCATCTGGTGTAGGGCCAAGTCCACCAGTAAAAATGAGAATTTGCGCTCTAGAAATAGCAATTTCTATCACTTGCTTCAGTCGTTCTGGGTTATCTCCAACTACTGTTTGATAGTAATGAGGAATACCTAGCTGTGCTAACTGCTGGGCAATAAACTGAGCATTACTGTTGAGGATATCTCCCAACAGCATTTCTGTACCAACACAAATAATTTCTGCACTCATTAGAAGCATCAAACAGTGAACAGTAAACAGTAAACAGTGAACAGTTATCAAGGTCTATGCTGGGGGATTTAAACCCAAAAATAAACATCTCATTCTTTACTGATAACTGATGACTGATAACTGTAATTTAAGATTGTCTAGAGAGTTTCCAAACACGCCAAATCGCATAACCTAATAGCGAAGTTGTACCACAAGCATAAACAATACCACTGGGAATACCAGCGATCGCTAATGCTAAACTTCCCACCCACAAGGTTAAAGAGTAAATGAACAAAACTGTCCATCGATGGGATAAACCCGCCTTTAATAATCGGTGGTGTAGGTGGCGTTTATCTGCGACAAAAGGCGATTCACCACGGCAAATTCGTGCCAAAATTACTGCTGACATATCTACAATTGGCACTGCTAAAATTACATAAGGCAAGATAACAGCGGTAAAAGCAGGGATTTTCACCAAACCAATTACACCCACAGATGCTAAGGTGAATCCCATAAAATAAGAGCCACCATCTCCCATAAAGATTTGGGCAGGGTTGAAATTATAGCGCAGGAATCCTAGTGATGCGCCAGCTAAAGCCGCAGCAATTAAAGCCGCTGCTGGTTGATGCATTAATAAAGACACAAATAGCATCACTACAGCGGCAATTCCCGACACTCCCGCAGCTAAACCGTCTAAACCATCAATCCAGTTAATAGCGTTGACCATTCCTACCAGCCAGATAATTGTGATTGGTAAACTCAGCCAGTCAAGATCAACTATGCCGACTGTGGGAATGCTAATGAAATCTATACTTACACCTGCTTTCCACGCACCAGCTGCAACAACTATTTGCATCAGCAAGCGTTTTAAGGCAGATAAATTTAATAAATCGTCTGCTAAACCAATCAAAAAAAAGCCCAGACCGCCTAAGGTAACACCCCAAATTTGCCATTCTTTGTCAGGAGGTAGATTGGCAAATCCACCTAACCACCAAACAATGATCAGGGAGGTGATAGTACCTGCAAAGATCGAAACTCCTCCCAGGCGTACCATTGGGTGTTTGTGGACTTTGCGATCGCCAGGATGATCGACACGTCCGCTTTTTATGCCAATATTTTTGACATCAGGAGTAGTCCAAAGAACGACTACTGCGGCGACGAGGAAGGCGATCAGATGATAAATCTGAGGAAGCATCTGTATCTCTAAATAAGTAGCCGGCATGAACTGCGTACACCAGAACGAATGAAAATTATTTTTCTCTTTGTGTCTTGGTGTCTCTGTGGTTCAAGATTTTTCACCACTAAGGCACAAAGACACAAAATTTTTTCAAATCAATTTGCTTAGACAAAACGTGTGGGAGGAAGCTTTCTACCTAATATCTACTACATTTGATGATCAGACTAGTGCTGGTACAGGAATTTCCAAGTGTGGGTACAAGGGGAAGCGATCGCACAATGCTGCAACTCGTCGCCGACAATCTTGAGCAATTGTTTCTGAATCTGGAGTTAACAAGCGATCGGCAATAATATCACCAATCTCGGTAAATTCTATTTCTCCCAATCCTCTTGTAGTCATTGCTGGAGAACCCAAACGCAGTCCACTAGTTACAAAAGGTGACTGCGGATCAAAGGGAACAGTATTTTTGTTAGCGGTAATGTTTACTTCACTCACTAACTGATCCGCTTGCTTACCTGTCAACTTAATAGACTGTAAATCTACTAACATTAAATGGTTGTCAGTGCCATTGGATACTAGCTTTAAGCCGCGATTTTGTAGTTGACTTGCTAAAGCACGAGCATTATCAATAACTTGAGCCGAATAAGTTTTAAACTCTGGCTGGAGAGCTTCCCCAAATGCTACTGCTTTACCAGCAATCACATGTTCTAAAGGGCCGCCTTGAGTACCAGGAAAAACTGATTTATCTAACTTTTTACCGAGTTCGGCATCGCGGGTCAAAATTAACCCTCCTCTGGGGCCGCGGAGAGTTTTATGGGTAGTGGTTGTGACTACATCACAGTGAGGAATAGGATCGGCGTGCAGACCAGTAGCAACCAAACCAGCGATATGGGCAATATCTGCTAGTAAATAAGCACCTATTTCATCAGCAATGCTACGGAACTTCACAAAGTCAATTACACGGGGATAAGCCGAATAACCACAAATCAGCAGCTTCGGACGCTCTTTTAGTGCCAGTTCTCGAATTTGGTCATAATCGAGTTGTTCTGTTTGTTGACTAACGCCGTAGTGACAAACTTGGAACCATTTCCCTGAGACATTCACAGGTGAACCGTGAGTCAAATGTCCTCCGTGAGATAAATCCATCCCCATGATTTTGTCTCCTGGTTCTAATAGAGTCAGGAAAACTGCAAAATTTGCCTGTGCGCCGGAGTGGGGTTGAACGTTTGCATGAGCAGCACCAAATAGCTGTTTAGCTCGGTCAATTGCTAGTTGCTCAACTTGATCAATAAATTCACAACCGCCATAGTAGCGTTTACCGGGCAATCCTTCGGCATATTTATTTGTCAATACCGAACCTTGAGCAGCAAGTACAGCAGCAGAGGTAAAGTTTTCACTAGCAATTAACTCTAAGTGGTCGCGTTGACGTTGGAGTTCTTGGTTGAGTAATTGCGCGATCGCGGGATCTGAGTTAGCCAAAAAGTCTGAATTAGTCTTAGTCACTGACAATTATCCTTGGGAAAATTTGTACAATAGTTGATTTTGGCTGGTTACAGCATTTACCATAACAGCCCATATTTGTTATTTAAATGCCAGAGCGATAACGGTATTAATGATCATAATTTCTCTAATATCAACTTCGATAGTTCCATCGTTAATTCGATGGCTGCTCCTACTAAAACGTTGGTGCAGAAGTTTATGTATGACTTTTTACTAAAGAATCTAATCATATAAGATACACAACATACAATAAATAGTAGATGAAGATTTCGTTGACGATTTTTAATTACTATCCCCATTGTTGCCCAAAAGAGAGTCAGAATAAACTACTAGGTGTTCTTTGCGATCGCAAATTTCCATAATTCCCATATCCAGCGTCACCCCAACCTACCTGAAGTCGCTTTTGGGAAGAATATCAACCATTTCTTCCCTTGACAAAATGCGGGTAATAATGAGGATTTATAAGGAGGGATTAGATGCTAGTCATTTTAACGGACAATCAAATCTTTGCCCCTGAGCAAGTTTGCCAGTCGTGTTTACTCGCTGATGGGAGTGGTCAACCCCGTTGGCGCAAAGGTCAACTGTATTGCGGCCAAGCTATCCGCAAACTTACAGAACAGCAGCCAGCCCAGTATGAATGTATGATGGGCTTCCGCATCGCCAATATAGAATAATCATATTTACGAGCAAGACCAAGTAACTGCGTTATCCTAGGCTCAAGTAACTCTCTCAATTTAGCCACAGGAGAACGCATAATGACTTGGCGCGGGACTACAACAATTAAAGATAGAATTTTTGCTTGTCTACCTTACTTATTACCTGTAGTTGATGGTCTAGTTTTTGGAAGTTTTTTATTAACACAGTTTCCAGCTCTACAAGTACTACTGTTACCCTTGCAACCAGTGCTGATAGTTTATGGTAGTTTAGGTCAACTAGGTCAACTTCTCGTTTTCTTTGCCTTATTTGTATTTGTAGTCAGAAACGAAAAAATCAATCATTTTATTCGTTTCAACACTATGCAGGCAATTTTGTTAGACATTGTGATATTTTTGGGTTCTATACTGGTGCGAATTTTAACTCAAGTTCCTAGTGCTGGCTTTGCAGTTCAAACAGTCGCAAATACAATTTTTATCGGCATCATCGTCGCTGTTATCTATTCTGTAGCTCAGTCTATACTAGGACGTTATGCAGAAATTCCGACCATTTCTGATGCAGCTTATATGCAAGTGCGCTAAAGGTTAATAAACTGCTACTGTGTTCTCTAGGCGACCGATGCCTTCAATTTCAATGCGGACGCGATCGCCTCGATGCAATGGGCCAACACCCAATGGCGTACCCGTTAGGACTACATCTCCTGGTAGCAATGTCATCACCTGACTAATATAAGACACCAAAACATCAGGGGAAAACACCATTTGATCAATACAGGCAGATTGCACTGGATTAGCATCTTCATTCAAAAAAGTCTGCAATCTGGCTCCGGGATTTAATTCTCGGACGATCCAAGGGCCTAAGGGGCAGAAAGTATCAAAACCTTTGGCTCTAGTCCATTGAGCATCTTTTTGTTGTAAATCTCGCGCTGTGACATCATTAGCGATGGTATAACCCCAAATTTTAGTTTGGGCTTCTTCTGGTGTGCAATTAAAGGCGCGATCGCCAATCACTAATGCTAACTCACCTTCGTAGTCTACACGTTGCGACTGGAGAGGATACTTAATTTCGGTTTCTGAGGCAATCACAGCTGTAGGTGGTTTGAGAAACAGTAACGGCTCACTCGGAACTGAAGTTCCCATTTCAGCCGCATGGTCAGCATAATTCTTACCCACCGCCACAATTTTTGAAGGAGCGCAGGGAGAAAGAATTTGGTAGTTATCTGGTTCTAAGTTTAAATCTGTGGGTTGCCCTTGCAACCAGGGCGGAGCATCCAGCACCTGTACACTCAGGGATAGTTGTAACAACCCATAGTAAATCTTTCCTTCTAAATTTTGAACTCGCACATAGCGCTGCGCCATAACCTTGATTAATATCCTTTTGTCTGCGATTAAAAGCTGATAGCGGGTAACACAATATTTAGTTCATAGTGGAGGTTAAAAAAAACCAATAGCTATAAACTACATTTGGTTAGCATACCTTTTGGGTAAGCGGATAACTTGATCAATTTGCTGCTGTTCACCTTAATTAAAGATGCAAATTTTGGCGGATTAGGCTAATGATCCAAATTGAAAACTGGTAAGATTATAGTTCCTTGTTGCTTCAGATGTTGATTAATACTGATATTTTCTTTTAAATATGCTGTATAAATTAATGTCGGCAACCATTTTTGTCCATAAGGATACTTAAAACCATGTCCACAGTTTACGAAACAATATACATTCTGCGTCCTGACTTAGGAGACGAACAAGTAGAGCAAGCAATTGCAAAATATCAAAATTTGCTCCAAGAGCAGGGTGCTGAAGAGATGCAAATTCAAAATCGTGGTAAGCGCCGTCTTGCTTATGAAATTAAAAAGCACCGGGATGGTATCTATATCCAGATGAACTACAATAGCCCTGGAAATGCTATTGCGATTATGGAACGTGCAATGCGTTTGAGCGAAGAAGTGATTCGCTACATGACAATTAAGCAAGAACTTCCAAGCGAAGAAAAAGCCGAAAGCCCTGCTGTACCTGCACCTGTACCTGCTTAAGGCAAGTCTTGAATAACCAGTGCTGATTCACCGTGACTTGGTGAATCAGCACTGCTAAAAAAAGATACAAGAACAGGTTCTCCCCCTTAAACAGACTAGCAATGCTGAGTTTTTTTAGCTTCAATACTCAGTACTGATCAAAATAAATCTAAAAATTTTTTTACCTTTGACCTTTTTTATGGCTTGATTGGGAATGCTAAATTAACAAGTACTTGCCAAAGGCAGTACTATCGCAGTTATACCTAAAATTTGGACAAGATACGTCAATGGGAGCTGTAAGCCACTGTGAGCCAAACTGACACACCCAACATTCAAGCTCTCTCTACGGAAGTATCGCAACTTCGCCAAGAGTTGCAACTTCGTGATCAATTAGTACAACAGTTATCTCAAGAACTCTTCCGTTTGGTGAAGGGTAACGCTAATTTTATACCTCAGCGCTCTGAGCCTGAACTCGATATGAGTCAGTTGCAAGCGTTGCGAGAACAGTTGCAAGCCGTCGAGCAGCAGGTAACATTTTACCAAGAACAAATTACTACTCGTGATGCCGAAATTTACCAATTACGGCAGTCAGTACAAGAATTAACCGATCGCAGTCGGATGTTGGAGCAAGTAGTACAGGAGTTACCTCAAATTTACCGTCGTAAATTTGAGGAGCGCATGACTCCTGTGAGAGAAAAAGTGGCAATCCTACAACGGGAAAACCGCCAACTTCAGGCAGAACTGCAAAGTGTAAGTTATCGATTGGCACTTAAAACCCGCAATTCCAGCCACAGTGGTATTGACTTACCCAATTTTCCTCGCCCTATATCTAATCAAAATAATATTTCTACGGTGTAAAATATTGCATAAGGCAGGAACCAAAAACATAAATGAATATACTGACTTTCCTAATATTACGTATAAAGTTAGCAACTACTGGTCTGTCAACCCAAAAATGACGGGTGGAAGCAAGCAGAGGGAGCAGGGAAAGCAGTGCATAGCTACGCGGTAGTTGAATCTCGACTTCTCTACGAGACGCTACGCGTAGCTTGCTTCCCCGTAGGGGTACGCTCGATTGCCGCGTAGCGATGCACTGAGGTTCGACTGCGCTCAACTACCGCTTGTCGAGTGTCGAAACTCAACAACCAAAAGCAGGGGGAGAAAAGAGCTGAACTTTTTCCCATTACCCCAGCAAAATTCCCTTGGCAGACTACTACACTACTTATAAACGTAAGCAGTGGTATTATAAATAACTTTAAATTAAACAAGTATGCTGATGCTGTTCAGCATTCACCTTATAAGACAATATTTTTGTCTATTCCTGATATTTGACCTAGCTGTATAGCATCAGCATTAATATCGGAGGGCATTTAACCTCCTAAAATTCTATCTATCACCTATATAACTGGTGCAGTTTGGGTAGCAAAGGAGTGAAATTTGCTCTAGCCATATCCCACTGCACCTGCTTTAGCTAGCATCAGTGTCCAATAGCCAGATTAATTTATCTATCATTGATACTGCTGTGCTGCAAAGCAATTGTTTAACTTCACTGCTATTGTTTTTGTATCTGAATAAATCCAGTCTCTTAGCACAAGACTGCGATCGCTGATGACGGGAAAAAACTCTCAATGATTGTTAAGAATTGTAAAGATTTTCCTTGCTCACCAAACGTTTCTCTGTAAAAGCTAAAAAGTTAGCTTGCTAACGCCAAACTGCGATCGCTGACGTTAGTAAATATATCCTCGTAAGTGTTAAAAATTTCAAACACTGAATCTAATTGGGTAAGTTCCAAAATTAACCGTACAGGGGCTTGCACATTGCAAAGCACCAGGCGACAGCCAATCTGACGCGCAGTTGTTAACCCTTTAACCAATGGGACTAATCCAGAACTATCCATAAAATCCACATCTACCAGATCAATAACCCAGAGTTGATGAGGCTGGGGTATTATCTCAACCATCTGTTCGCTCAAAGCCTTACCGCCCTCTAGATCTATGCTTCCTTGGGGCTTAAATAAAACCACTTGCAATTCTTGTGAGATAGCCATGTATTTAAGTTGGTAGTTGAAACATTTAACAAAAACAAAAATTTGACATCAATTACTGATCAGGTTTCAGCAGCAAAATTACTGTTTCATTCCCAGGTTTGAGAATTTACAGTCATGCAGTTGATATATTTGAAACCAGTATTCATGCCGTATAATTTATGTTAACTTTCATAAATATAGGCATAAACGCTTAAGAATTTCAGTATCAAACGTATCTTTTACTAGATTTTTATATTTATTTGGGATATTTATAAACTTTTTATAAATGTCCGTTGCTTTGATTGCTTAAGTATGTGTTTGTGTTATTAATCGATTAAAAGGTGATCGTCAATACTCATTAAGTAATAGATCATCTAAATCATGAGATATACATAAACCGCTTGATTGACACCCCAGCCAGAAACGAGCCAAGATATACTAAAGGTAAAAAATTGTAAAGGCGGCGGTGCGGGATGTCTCTTGATCTGATTTCACTAGAGAACATCCAGGAATTTGCTCATCAGTACGGCTACTGGGCAATTTTTCTGGGAATTTTGCTAGAAAATTTAGGCATTCCTCTTCCTGGAGAAACTGTTACCTTAGTGGGTGGGTTTCTAGCTGGTAGTGATGAACTGAATTACTGGTTAGTTCTTAGTGACGCTATTGCAGGTGCAGTAATTGGTGGTGCTTGTGGTTATTGGATTGGTAAGCTTGGTGGTTGGCCTTTTCTGCTACAAGCAGGTAAACTCTTCCGGATTTCCGAAGAGCGATTGTTAAGTATCAAAGAACAATTTAGTCAAAACGCTGCTAAAGCTGTATTTTTCGGACGATTTTTCGCGTTACTACGAATTTTTGCTGCGCCACTAGCTGGTATAGCTGAAATGCCTTTTGGAAAATTCTTTTTGTACAACTTAGCAGGAGCAACCACTTGGGCTAGTGCAATGGTGACATTAGCTTTCTTTGCTGGCAAAGTTGTTTCTCTAGAACAATTAGTTGCGTGGGTGAGTCAATTTGCGATCGCAGCCTTACTGATTCTTGTGGCGTTGATTGTTGTACCTGTGTGGTGGGAATCTCGCCAAGTCAAGCGGGCTACAGGAGAATAGTTAAAAGACCATTTTAGAGACGCGATATATCGCGTCTCTACTTTTAACCCCTAGTTTGTTGCGCCCAAATCCGAGTGGGTAGTCCCCAAACGTAGATAAAGCCCTCAGCTGCTTTATGGTCAAATTGGTCTTCAGAACCGTAAGTAGCCAAGTCAGGACTATAGAGTGAGTTGTCACCCCAACGTCCAACTATCGAAGCGTTACCTTTAAAAAGTTTTACTCGCACGGTTCCCGATACACGTTCTTGTGTCTTTTGAATAAATGCATCCAGTGCATTTTTGAGTGGACTGTACCACAAACCGTTGTAGACAATTTGGGTATAAGTTTCTTCAATACCTCGTTTGTAGTGGCTGACATCTGCTGTTAAAGTCAAGCTTTCTAAATCGCGGTGTGCCTGAATCAGCACTAACATCGCTGGTGATTCATAGATTTCTCTGGATTTAATACCCACCAAGCGGTTCTCTATCATGTCTATTCGCCCAATGCCATGATTTCCTACTAGCTGATTGAGTTGTTCAATCAGTTCAACTGGCTTTTGGGGTTTACCGTTAAGAGTGGTAGGAATACCTCCATTAAACCCAATTTCGATATACTCTGGCTGATTGGGAGTATCAGCGATCGCTTTGGTCATCTCATAAATTTCTTCTGGTGGTTCAACGGCTGGATCTTCCAGCACACCAGCTTCAATGCTACGACCAAGCAAATTCTTGTCAATGCTGTAGGGAGAAGATTTTTTCACGGGTGAAGGGATACCAAACTTTTCACCATAGGCAATAGTTTCTTCTCGACTCATTCCCCATTCCCGCGCAGGTGCGAGGATCTTCAGGTTGGGGTTGAGGGCAGCACAAGAAACATCAAAGCGAACTTGATCATTACCTTTACCAGTGCAACCATGAGCGATCGCATCAGCACCGTATTTTTGGGCAGTTTCTACTAAAATTTTGGCAATTAGTGGGCGTGCAAGAGCAGTTCCTAGTGGATAGCGATTTTCATAAAGGGCGTTAGCTTGAATCGCACAAAAGGCATAATCTTTAACAAAGCTGTCTTTCACATCCGCTACTAGGGATTCACTTGCACCTGATTTCAAGGCTTTTTCTCGGATTGGTTCTAACTCGTCTCCCTGACCTAAATCTGCTGCTACAGTAATCACCTCTTCTACACCCCACTCTTGTTTGAGGTAAGGGATGCAAACAGAAGTATCAACTCCGCCAGAATATGCCAGGACAACCTTTTTGGCGCGACCCATTGGTTTCTCCATTTAGGAAAACAAAGAATGAGTCATTATTATATCTAACTAATACACGTATATTTTCTTGAGACTTGACCGACTCGGCAACTTGGCTGACGCTGTACAACACAATTTATCTGAGTTAATCACCGAATGATACTCATCAAGAATTTGAGGATTTGTCAAAATTTGACAACAAAGCGATAAGCCAATAGTTCCGATAAGACTAGATCCCCCCAACCCTCCTTAAAAAGAACGTGAGTTCGATAAACTTCTCCCCAACCCCTCTTCGACACGGAGAGGGGCAGAAATATTTTGGCTTTTGAACGAAAAATCAAGGTTTTAAAGCCTCTCACACTGTGGGGGAGAGGTTTGGAAGCGGGGTTCTTTATAACCGTCGAACTCCCCTTCAAAAGAGGGGCTAAGAATGGCTCTATTTCCCCTTTTTTAAGGGGGATCTTTAAAAACTATGCACATTAACCAAACCGTATTGAGTGATAAGCGATCGCCTCAATCATAAAGTTGTTGTATTTAACCTCATCAGCTATCAACTTCTATTTCTATAAAGATTACTAGCTCAGTATTTAAATAAGTCTCTAAGTAACAATTTCTAGTTATTTCTCAAATTTTCTAAACCTTTGCTATGACAGTAATTTCACAGTCAACCCAATTTTATTTAACCATTTGTTTTATATTCCTTAACCTTTTGTAGCTGCTTGAAAGCTTATTAAATTTAAGTGAGTTTACGTAACTATTTACTTTCTAGTTTTGGAGTATTTCCTGATGAAATTAACTAAAAATTTGGGTATTGCCGCTGTTGCTGCTATTTCTGTCGCTGTTACTGGTGCTAAACCAACACAAGCTGCTGTGATTGATTATGATTTCATCGTGAATGCAATATCTGGTGAGAATCCGGGTCAATATTATGGTTCTTTGAGCTACGACGACTCGACTTTAGTCGGGACAGGTCAAGAGACTTTAGGAATTAACAATGGATTAACTGTTGGGTTTAATTACTTGGGTAATAACTATACACAGACAGATGATTTGGATTATGACTTATTTCCTGTAGTCAGCTTTCAAGATGGCAAACTTTCAGGACTTAGCTATTTGGTTGAAGATCAGTTTTTTATCGGTAACAATCCAGAAGATCCAGATCTAGGAGGAGCAAAATTTTATAGCATTGTCAGTGCTGATTTGACCTCCGCGACACAGGTGGGTACTGTAACTTACTCTAAAGTACCAGAACCTATGACTATAGGTGGTACGGTAGTCGCTGGTACTATCGGGCTATGGTTGAAACGTAAGAAAAAAGCATCCCCAGTGGCAAAATAAAGGCAATTCTTTTTAAGAATGGTAGTAGCTTGTCGTTAAATATTAGTTGCCATATCCTAAGCCATATAGTACAATTGTACTCACAAGAGAAATCCTGATTGAATCACTCCCCACTTTACCAGTGGGGTTTTT
>JBBSOP010000038.1:0-17346 GCA_038259655.1 Chroococcales cyanobacterium | reverse complement strand
TTTTTGAGAGATTACACAATGTTCACCGATGTTAATCTCATCTAGGCTGTATAAAACTACATCATCTCCAATCCAACTGTAGTCGCCAATAGAGATTTTCCAAGGGTAAGTGAAGCGGGCGGTAGGTCGAATTAAGACACCTTTGCCAATACGAGCGCCAAATAATCGCAGAATAAAGCAGCGCAATACACTTAATGGTTGAGGAGTCAAGGGAAAAGCGATCGCCTGAACTAACCACCACAATAAAATATACCAACCCGCACGTCCCCGATCAAACCAGGATTGGTCATACTTACGTAAGTCTACAAAAGGTTTGTCTGTTGTCACTCCCCCTGCTCCCTGCCCCCCTGCTTTTTACTCCCTGCTCTAACTTACTGTTTGCCCAATTTCTGGAGTTAAAGATGAGGGTACAGATTTAGATGTAGTTGTATTCAATTGACCACCACAACTGCGTAACTCGTATAACTTAACTCCAATTTGATATTCATATTGACTCAACAAACGTGCATAGATATATCCAGCTTTGCCATCTAAAAAACCACGCTGAATAATGTAGAACAAAACGAATCGCAAAAGTGGTTTAAACGGTAAACGGACCCACACTTTTTTCAAAAAGCGCTTGCGTTGTACTGCGTCACCAAACAAATTTGCCCCAATGGTTCCGCTGTCGCCTTTGCCTGTGAGTAAATTGAAATAAACACGAGCTTCCCAGTTAGAATAACGATTATGTCGTTCTAACCAATGGAAAAGGTCACGAAAATCTTCGTGTAGCATATCATTTTTCAGATATCCGACTTGTCCTGATAAAATAACGTGTTCGTGAACTTCGTTATCTCCAGTGTTAGGAATATCTTCGGTATTTAGGTTTTCGTAGCGACCTTGTTTATGCTTAAATAAGCGGAGATTCCAATCGGGATATTTACCACCGTGGCGAATCCATTTCCCTAAGAAAAATACTCGACGATTAAGGTAATAACCTGTGTATTGATCGTTTTGAATTGCTTGGGCTATTTCTTCCCACAGTTCGGGAGTGATGCGTTCATCGCAATCTACAATCAGTACCCATTCGTTACGAAAAGTCAGATTATCTAAAGACCAATTTTTCTTTTTCGGCCAACGTCCGTTAAAGTTGAATTGTACAATGTTTGCGCCGTAACTTTTAGCAATTTCGGCACTTTTATCAGTGCTTTGAGAATCGACGATAAATACTTCATCTGCTCTTTGAACACTAGTTAGACAAGCGGGTAAATTTGCTTGTTCATTTTTGGCAGGAATAAGTACAGAAACTGGAATTTTAGATAACATAATAATTATTGATTAATTAATCTAGATGGGCATGGGTAAACAAAGTTGAATTTCATTATGCTCCATCACTTATTTTTTATTTGATGTGAACAACATACCTTGAATAGCAGCATTTAAATAACCCACCTGGCCATAAGCATACACAAGTTTATCAAAGCGCTCTGCTGGGTCAGAAAAATATTGTAATGATTTGTATAGACCACGCAAAAATCGCTCCCCACCCCGCTGTAATTGACCCATGCCAGCTTTACCGGCTAGTTGTTCTCGATAACATTCACTGATTCCTTGCCACCAGCCTCGATTTAAAAACCAAGAGCGCTTGAGACGCTCTGGAGCGACATTGTGAGCGACTAAAGCTTCAGGAAGATAAGCGACTTGCCAACCTCGCTGTAGGGCAAATTCGGTCATTTGCAGTTCTTCATTAGAGAGCAAATTTTTTCCCACTCGCCCTAAATGAGGATCAAAACCACCAATTTCTTCTAGAAAACTGCGGCGTATAGAGTAATTTAAACCTCTGGGAGTTAAACCTGGTTGTTCGATATATGTCATACTATCTCCCAAGTCGTATGCACCCAAATTTCCAGTTAATCCATTAGATAACCATTGCGGTTGTTGAATGCCTTGAGGCCACAAAAGGGTGACTTTGCCACCTGCGATCGCCAGTTTAGAGTTATTTTGATAAGCAGAATCTAAAATTTGCAACCAGTGAGGACTAGCCACGGCATCATCATCTAAATAAGCGAGAATTTCAGCCTCAGCAATTTTAGCGCCAGTGTTACGAGCCACAGATAAGCCGATAGTCGGCTCATAGACATACTTTAACCGAGAATTGCTTGCCCTTTGTTCTACAACTTCGCGGGTGCGATCGCTAGATCCATTATCAACTACCACAACTTCAAAATTGGCTGCAAAATCTTGCGCCAAAAGGCTATCAATTGCTGCCCCTAAATAGGTGTCTCGATTGTGAGTACAGATAATAGCAGAGATTTGGGTGTCTGGCATAGGATGGGTTGTAAATTTTATAATTTATCAGTTGTCGGTCAGTTGTCAGTTGTTTATTTTCCAATGACTACTGACCATTGATTAATGACAACATCCAATAATCGCCTACTGCCTGTTAATCTATACCAAAATTTTCCAACCCACCAACCGCGTTTTTTCGGAAATACCCATGAAAACTTCAAATTTGCTGGATATGACTGTGTAAAACTACTAAAGTTTCAGCCAATTGGCTGAGGTGAGATTCTAAGTCTTGTTTGCGACCCAAAAGTTGCCGTAACTTTTGGTGACGGGCAATTGCTAGACTGACTGTAGGTAATTGCTCTGGTGGACAGGGACGCGACCAGACTTTACCAGAAGTATCCAAACCGCAGAGGCGATAACCAGCCCCAGAAGATTGATAAGATACTTTTGCGTTAGTAGTACAAATTTCTTCTACATAATCCATAAGGCGGTCAACTTCTGCATGGCGGAGTGTTGCTGTTCCTCCCTGTTCTGGTTCTTTGGGATTTGACTCTAACCAACCATTAACAATAGGGCCTTCTAAATAAAGATCTTGTATTTGCTGCAAGATTGTTTGTAGCTCTGTTTGCCACCCAGCTATATGTTCTTGAATTTCTTGCAAGATATTCATTGCTAACGCCGGATTTGCTCCGTGGCGATGGCTACTGAAGGTAGGATTTTTAAATTTTGGTAGGCTGGGTGTTTTGCTACCGCTATCTTGTGCCGGAAATGTTTGTACGGATGTATGTTGGGGAAATAAACTCTGCTCAGTGGTATCTTCACCTTGGGAGTCTGCGTTAATATCTAGTGTCTTTATTTCCCCCTCGGATGAGTTCTCCCCATCTGTTGAGCTTTCTGTAGCTCCCACACTAATTCTAAAAGAGAAAGGTCGCTTAGTAGCATCGCTGACTTCTGTGGAGTCTGTGCTGCGATGTCCTAAATCGTGTAGAGTTGCTTCAATGCGCTTTATACCTGATTTCATAAAAATAACCTAAATTTGCTGTCCCCATACAGTGTTGAATAATTCCTTATGGGGTTGTTGGGATTTTTAGCTTTTGCCAATTTTGGCATAAACAATGCTGGTGCTAATTTTATCTCTTAAAAGTTATTTACGCCCAATTATTTCATTGAAAGCGACGGGAAACTCTATCCTCTTGTAGGATGTTGGGGATAATCGCCCCGCAGCTAGGGGCATTGGGCATTGTAGTCAGATCCCCGACTTCTTCAAGAAGTCGGGGATCTGGCAGCCTCAAATGGGACAGACTACTAGTCCCTAATTCAATTTCTTCTCTACTAATTCGTTAGTCAATTTAGGATCAGCACGTTTGCTAGTCTTTTTCAAAACCTGACCGACAAAGAAGACTTTGAGGTTAGTGTTGCCGTTGCGATACTTTTCTAGTTCTTTGGGATTGGCGGCGATCACTTCATCAATGATCGGTTCTAATACACTAGGATCAGTAATTAACTCCTGACCAGCAAACGCTTTTTCAGGAGCAACACCTGTAAGTAAATCTGGCAGTTTTTCTTTCGCTTGGGCGTTGCTAATTTTACCCTTTTCAATGCGAGTGATCACTTCAGCCAAATTGGTAGGAGTCAAGGCAATTTCAGTGATAGTGAGTTTTTGCTTGTTGAGATAGGCGGCGATATCTTGAGTAATCCAGTTAGCAGCAGCTTTGGGATTTGCTTTGGCAGCGATCGCAGCTTCAAAATATTCGGCTACTGTCCAATCTTCTGTCAATACTCGTGCATCGTAAGCCGAAAGTCCTAATTCGCTTTCATAATGATGACGTTTTTGGGCTGGCAGTTCTGGCAATTCACTATGCCATTGTGCTAGTTGTTCACTTGACACCTCAATTGGTGCTAAATCTGGTTCCGGGAAATAGCGGTAATCACTAGAACCTTCTTTAACCCGCATACTAATTGTGCGTTGAGCGCCTTCTTCCCACAGACGCGTTTCTTGGATAATGCGATCGCCTGCTTCTATCGCAGCGATTTGTCGCTCTATTTCGTGATCAATCGCTCGTTGAATGGCGCTAAACGAGTTCATGTTTTTAATTTCTACCTTAGTACCAAATTCCTTTCGTCCTACTGGACGTACAGAAATATTGACATCACAACGCAGAGATCCTTCTTGCATATTGCCGTCGCTGACACCGAGATAGCGGACAATGCGGCGTAATTCTTCGGCGTATTCAGCAGCTTCTAATCCAGAACGCAGATCGGGTTCTGAGACAATTTCTACCAGGGGGATACCTGCGCGGTTGTAGTCTACCAAAGAATAAGTAGAACCAGACAAGCGATCGCTACCGGCGTGTACAAGTTTGCCAGCATCCTCCTCCATGTGCAATCGCGTGATGCCAATGCGTTTGCGAATCGGATTACCCTCAGCATCTACCAACTCAATTTCTAACCAACCATGTTCTGCGATCGGCAAGTCATATTGAGAAATTTGATAGTTTTTCGGTAAGTCAGGATAAAAGTACTGTTTACGGTCAAATTTGCTATATGGAGCGATTTGACAATTTAGCGCCAAACCAGTTTTGACGGCATATTCCAACACTTTTTGATTAAGTACAGGCAAAACACCAGGTAAACCCATACAGACTGGGTCAATGTTAGTATTGGGTTCACCACCAAATGCCGTGGAGCTGGTAGAGAAAATTTTGGTATTTGTACTCAGCTGACAATGGGTTTCTAAACCAATAATCGCTTCATACTCAGTTTTTACAGTCGTAGTCGTCATAATAAAACTATCTAGACATAATCTTCTTTAGACTACTATTCTAACTGTGTCCTGAGTTGCCCCGAACGTTTGCAGCTCCCCCCCATGCCCCATGCCCCCTTGCCCTGAGCGACTTGTATTGACTTGTGCTGAGTTTAGCCTGAGCGCAGCCTCTCGTAGAGAAGGGCGTAGCCGAAGTAGCGAAGTCGAAATAAGCTGAAGGGATGCCCAATGCATCCTGATGATCGCTACTTAACTATCTCGTTTTTCATAATCGTCAGAAGACATCGGATCTAATTCCCAGCGATTGTCATCACGTCGTTCTAAAATCGCTTCAGTGCGGAGAGGGGCGTTGTCTTTCATTTCCAACCCTACTGCTGCTTCTAAATCTTCAGTGACATTTTGATCGGGAGTATGGGCTGTTCCTCCCACAGCTTCATCTCCTACCGTGTCTGCATCTTGCCAATAAGCATCAACATCACCACCAGTCAGTTCTGGACTGGTGTCGTTATATTCGTGTTTTCTTTCTTCTAGCGATCGCCCACCGATATTGTATCCCGGTTGTTCTTTCACACCAGTACCATAAGATTCGGTAATTGCCTGTGGCAAGTCACTAGATTCAATTTCGTCGTGATTATTATTTGCTGCCATAATATTTAGCTTTTTCTGCATCCTCACCATAACGTTTTCAACGCAAAAAGTTGTATGGCTGAAGATGTACGACTTTAGAAATAAAAAAATCTATCCCCTGAGAACGAAGCTATGATAGCTATTTCAGCATAACCTTGTAAGTGTAAATTTACGGTCAAGCCCAATGTAATTTAAGTTGTGAGTTGAATTTTATCAATACTTAACTATCCCTCAAATCCAACTTTTTAACTCATAACTATTTTTTAGTATTTAAATCCAGTAACTTGAAATATCTAAAAAAGCAAGCAGCAAATCAATTAGTGATTTTGCTCAACGGAGGTAAAAAATGGAATACGACGAATTTATTACACATGTACAAAGCCTTGCCCAATCAAATTCTCGTGAAGAAGCAGAACGTGCTACTCGTGCAACACTAGAAACAATTAAAGAACGTATTGCTGGCGATGAAGCAC
Organism: Chroococcales cyanobacterium; assembly: GCA_038259655.1. GTDB lineage: Bacteria > Cyanobacteriota > Cyanobacteriia > Cyanobacteriales > Nostocaceae > Halotia. The sequence goes on along the minus strand of JBBSOP010000038.1, from coordinate 11,214 downwards.
AAGAATTAGCTGCAAATTTGCCTCAGAAATTAAGTGATTATCTACGAGGCAAAAAAGGAGAAAGTTTTGAATCATTTAACTTACAAGAATTTATTACTCGTGCCAGTCAAAAAGAAAATATAGAGCCAACTACTGCTGCTATGCATGTTCGGGCTGTTTTTGCGGTGTTGCAGAATGCTATCAAACCCGAAATATTTGCTGCATTTCATGCTCATTTATCTCACGATTACGAAGAATTGTTTGCCACAACACCAACAAGCGAAGTTCCTGCCTAGTAAACAATACAAAATTTCAACAGGCTTAAACTTAGCCGTCTAAATTGCAGAAAAATAGGTAAAACCCATGACCAACCATAACAACCATTCCAGTCAGAAAAAAGTTGCTATCCTCATTGAAGATGGAGTAGAAGATGTAGAATTTATTATTCCTTGTAATGGAATGAAGCAGGCAGGAATGGAGGTAGTTGTCCTCGGTTCCCGCATGAATGAAAAATACAAGGGCAAACACGGCAAACTGACTACAGAAGCCGATGCTACCGCCACAGAAGCCGTAGTTACTGAATTTGATGCAGTAATCATTCCTGGTGGGATGGCTCCCGATAAAATGCGACGTAATCCCAACATGGTGCGCTTTGTACAAGAGGCAATGCAACAAGGAAAATTGGTTGCTGCGGTTTGTCACGGGCCACAACTTTTAATTGAAGGTGACTTGCTCACAAATAAACGAGCTACTGGTTTTAGCGCTATCCGCAAAGACATGAGCAATGCGGGTGCAAATTATCTTGATGAACCATTGGTAGTTGATGGTAATTTAATTACATCCCGTGAACCTGGAGACTTAGCGATTTTTACCACAGCTATTCTCAGCCGCTTAGGTTATGGCGGTAAGGATGCAGCGCTGCCAAATGAAAAAGACACAAGTGCTGAATGGTGGAAACTAGCTGATGCTTGGGGTGGTTCAACCAAAGGCGATATTATCAAAGGTTTAAATACTGCTTTGGGTGGTGAACATTACTCATTAGAAGCTTTAGAACAGTACACCCAAAAAGAATCAGATGCAGAGGTAAAATCACTCTTTCAAGAGACGATTGTTGACAAAAAGCGCCACATTGAACACTTAGAAACTTATCTGCATACACTAGGCGAAAAACCTTCTTTCGGGGCAAATATTGCCCATCAATATGCAAAGGTGAAGTCTGCTTTTACCGGCAGTGATGACATATATCAGTTACGTTGCGCTTTAGGAGATGTACAAACTGGTATTGGGGATATTGGTAACTTATGTGCAATGTACACCGATCCAGTAGCAACTGCTATTTTCAAAGGAATTTACCAAGATTTGTTGAAATCTGAACAGCGATTAGCAGAACTGTATCGGGGGCGGGTAGCAGCTGGGGCTAAGCCTCCCAAACCAACAACAGGTGCGGCTGTATCAATGTAAAGTTTTTGAGCTTAGACATAAAAAATATACCGCAGGCTAATTGCTTTGCACTCCTGCGGTTATTTAAATTGTGATCGGGAGATAAAAAGTGGCTTCAACACAGGAAAATAAACTGACTAGCAGTCACAGCGAAGCTAGTGAAACTGAACGTTGGGCATCTCTCATTGGTGGAGGGGCGCTAGTATTAATGGGTTTAAAACAAGGTTCTCTACGAGGAGTGCTAACTGCTTTAGCTGGTGGCGGTTTGATTTATCAAAGTGCAACAAAACAAAGCACAATTCAGCAAGCACAGGAAGCAATGGGCATGAACCAACCGATCAAAGTTGAAAAGACTGTAACGATTAATAAATCGGCAGACGAATTATATCGCTTTTGGCACAACTTTGAGAATTTGCCCACCTTTATGAAGCATCTCAAATTTGTGAAGGTGTACAACGAGAAACGTTCTCACTGGATTGCTAATGCACCTTTAGGTAACAGTGTCGAATGGGATGCAGATATTTTAGAAGATCGAGAAAATGAGTTAATTTCTTGGGCTTCTATTGAAGGCGCAGATGTTGATAACTCAGGTTTTGTGCGTTTTCAGAAAGCGCCAGGCGATGTCTTACGACAAGCCACTTCGTGTCTACGCGGTACGGAAGTCAAAGTAGTCTTAGAATATAATCCTCCCGGTGGGGCGCTAACTGCGGTAATAGCTAAACTTTTTGGTGAAGAACCAGAACAGCAAGTTGGTGATGATTTACGCCGTTTCAAGATGCTTATGGAAGCAGGCGAAATTGCTACTACCGAAAGTCAACCAATGGGTAAAGGTTAAATTCTCAAATTTATTAAAACTTTATCCTGAATTAGAGCAAATACATGAACAAAAATATTTGCGTTTGCTAATACAGCTAAATATTTAGACGGCAAAGTTGATCCATGTTTTGTGGTTACTCATCAATTACCACTGGAACAACAATCTTACGCCTATCAGATGTTTCAACAGAAACAAAACAACTTCATCAAAGTTGTCATTAAACATGAGATAGCTTATATATAGCTATTTTAAATCTACCCATCGTAACGTAATCGAGGATAATTATGACACGCGTATTTTCTTGGCTACAAAATGTGATTCTACGCCAGGCAATAATAGTTTTTTTGGCAAGTTTGACATTTTTGGGAATGCAAGCTTTCGGCTACAGTAATGTGATGGTAGCGCAAGCTGATACGGTGAAAACGCCAGAGGGTACTTATTATAAAGGAGTGCCTGATAGTCATGGTACTAACATAATTGAAAAAGCCAAAAGTAGCTTTAAGCAAAGTGCTGACAATAACGTTAGACAAAATCCTAATGCTTATCGTCAATTTTCTGGTAACACAAATACTGGTAATACTGTAAAAACCCCAGAAGGTACTTATTATAAAGGTACACCCGACAGTGATAATATTCAGAGTGGTTTGAAAGGAACTCTTGAGAATATCAAAGAAAAACTCAACCTTGATGAACCAATTCCTCAAAGTACAAAAGACTTCTTAAACTAGGCAGCCATAAAGAACTGAAGTTTTAGTTAAGGACTTAACTAAAACTTCAGAAGGATACTACTAAGAACCTCCCAAATATTGCTAAGTAGGTAGCAAAGGCAATACCTATTTTAGAAGTTGCTTCAAGCTAATTTACCACCTATATCACAAGCGTTTCATTAATTTGGAGTCAGGGGCTTTTCTTTGTTGTTCTGTACTAAGTTAGAAGTCATTAGTCAAGAATCAAAAATTACTATTGAGACTCTTGACTAATGACTGTTGATAAAACAAAGCAAGGAATAACCATCATGAAAGCAGTTTGCTGGCATGGAGAACATGATGTACGGGTAGAAACGGTTCCAGACCCGAAAATTATCAATCCGCGTGATGCCATTATTAAAATCACTTCCACTGCAATTTGTGGTTCAGATTTACATCTTTATGACGGTTATATTCCTTCAATGCAAAAGGGCGATATCCTTGGGCATGAATTTATGGGGGAAGTGGTTGAATTAGGGAGTGCAGTCAAAAATGTGCAAATAGGCGATCGCGTCGTTGTTCCCTTCACTATCTCCTGCGGTAACTGTTTTTTCTGCAATCAAGATTTGTGGTCACTATGCGATAACTCCAACCCCAATGCTTGGATGGTAGAAAAGCAAATGGGTCATTCTCCCTCTGGCTTGTTTGGCTACTCCCACTTATTCGGAGGTTACGCCGGTGGACAAGCAGAGTATGCACGAGTTCCCTTTGCTGATGTCGGTTTGTTCAAAATCCCCGATGGGTTGACGGATGAGCAAGTATTATTTTTAACTGACATTTTCCCGACTGGCTATATGGCAGCGGAGAACTGCAACATCAAGCCCGGTGATATCGTCGCTATTTGGGGTTGTGGCCCAGTCGGACAATTTGCCATTAGAAGTGCATACATGTTGGGTGCGGAACGCGTTATTGCTATTGATAGGATTCCAGAACGCCTACGCATGGCCAAAGAAGACGGTAAAGCCGAAGTTCTTAACTACGAAGAAATAGATGTTGGGGAAGCACTTAAAGAAATGACTGGTGGACGTGGCCCTGATGCCTGTATTGATGCCGTAGGAATGGAAGCACATGGCACAGATTTAATGGCTTTATATGACCAGGCAAAGCAAGCAGTTCGTTTAGAAACAGACCGCCCAACAGCATTACGCCAAGTTATTGTATCTTGCAGGAAAGGTGGTCATGTATCAATACCAGGGGTTTATGGCGGCTTTATTGACAAAGTACCTATGGGTGCTGCCATGAACAAAGGTCTAACTTTCAAAATGGGACAAACCCATGTCCATAAATATTTAAAGCCCTTGTTAGACCGGATTCAAAATGGCGAAATCGATCCATCATACGTCATTACGCATCGCCTACCTCTAGATCAAGCGCCCCACGGCTACCAAATATTTAAAGACAAGAAAGACCAATGCATCAAAGTTGTACTTAAACCATCAAATTAATTATGAGTGATACAAGCGTTAAGAAAATAGACTCTACTAATTCTCCCAAAGGTAAAGAGGGTCAGAAGTATCTGGCATCTGGCAAATCTATTTCCATGCGTCTTTGGGAAAATGAGCAACCTAGTGAAGATAAACAGCCCACTACACGTGAATACGAGACAGTTGGTTATGTAATTAATGGCCGTGCAGAATTGCATATTGAAGGGCAAATGGTTTTGCTAGAACCTGGGACTTCTTGGGTAGTACCAAAAGGAGCAAACCACACATACAAAATTCTAGAACCATTCACTGCTGTTGAAGCTACTAGCCCACCTGCTCAAATTCACGGGCGGGATGAAAATTAATTTTTGATGTCGGCAGCTCATACTTTCACAGCACAGGCAATATGCCTGTGCGATCGCTCATAAAGCAAAATTTCTTTATTAGATTTATATGCTATCAGAGGATAATATTTTTGTAATTCTTATCATTACCGACAATTTTCCTCACTAATTCCACAAGGTTTCCACAGAGATTTTACAGGTTTTCCACAGATTTTCTACGAGGTGATCAGCTCTTGCGGTTTTACTGGGGATTTTTACTCCCAGAGGTTAGAGACAGGAAAGACCGAGTTTTTATTAAGAAAGGTAACGAAAAATAGCCGTAAAAGCCTATGTTTGCGTAGAAAAATATTTTTTATACATTCGTTTTTAACATTTCGCAGCATTGACAAACCCACCCCCTCTTGCCGCACAATGATGCGACTTGCTTCTTTTGTAGTCTGTAAAACAACAGTATAAAATAATACTAATAAATGTTGGTACAGATTGTTTAGGTAAGCAGTCTCACAGTAAGTAAATTGTCCCTCTTGATTGACCTCAGAGAAGGAAAATCTCATGAAAGCAACGGTTAGCATCTTTACAGAAATTCCTGAAACCCTCGACGAATCCTTGAAAATCTACTTAGAAAAGCATCCCGATTGGGATCAAAACCGAGTCTTGACAGCGGCATTGTCACTGTTTTTACTGCAAAATGGAGACAGCGATCGCCGTGCTGCTCGTGTTTATTTGGAAACTTTGTTCCACCACTGCTAATTAAAAATGTCTTGCACCTATTTGCCAGAAATAGCTAATGTACCAGACACTATTAAGTGCTGGTACAGGCAAGCAATACTATTCTGGTTTATCATCTATGGACACGTCATACCGTGTCCAAACCATAGCTTTTTAAAAAAAATATTATGCCTCTATCCTCAAGATCAGAGGCAATCATCAAAGGCATAAACTTTTTGACTTTTGACTTACACCTAGGGATACTAGTAACTTAAGTCAAGAGTCGAGAGTTAATTTATAGTTAAAAACTCTAGACTAGAGACTATAAGACTTAGGGATTGGTTTCCGTCTGGACATGAGGAGGACATTCAAACTTATATCCCACACCACGTACAGTCTGAATTAATGCTGGTTGACTAGCATCTATCTCAATTTTCTTGCGAATTTGACCGATATGCACATCAACAACCCGCTGATCACCTACATATTCATAGTCCCATACCTCTTGAATAAGTTCTGCTCGCCGCCAAACTCGACCAGGATGGCTAGCTAAAAAATGCAACAAATCAAATTCTAAAGCGGTTAATAGCACTGGTTGGTTATTTAGTGTTACTTCCCGTCGTACTGGATCGATCATCAACTTTTCAAACAATAGGCGTTTTTGTTCGGCGGTAGTCACAACCCGCTGTCGCCTTAAAATAGCTCCTACTCTGACTTCTAATTCTCCCAGACCAAACGGTTTGGTGAGATAGTCGTCAGCACCTTTAGCAAAGCCGCGAATCTTATCAGCCTCATCTGCACGACTAGTGAGCATGAGTACAAAAACACCATTCCGACTTTGCATTTCTTGACAGAGGTTAAACCCAATGACATCTGGCAAATTTACATCTAAAATCACCAAATCTGGGTTAAATTGCTCAAATAGCGCTAAGGCTGTCTTACCATCCTCAGCAGCTTCTACTTGATAGCTCTGTTTAATCAAAAAGCGTTGGATTAAGTTCCGAACCGCAGGGTCGTCATCAACTACAAGAATCTTGGCGGGAGCCATGACCATCACTTTGCACAAAAATTCGTAAGATTAACAAGAGAGTTGCGTAAAAACGCAGTTGATACTTTGGGGGTTATTTAAGAATCTACAAGGGCTAAGAACGAATTTCCTGATTATTCAAAATAATAGTGTAATCAGGACTCTAGACAATGAAAGCAAAAAATTTCGGTAGTTATCCCCGCACTCAAGTGAAGGTACTGTAATTATTAACTTTATGTCCAGTCACCATATATTCGGAACATTAGCCACAGTAGTTTACTAAACTAGGACAGGTTCCTATCCGAAGTACCTGTTGATTTAAAACTTTTCAATTCTAAATCTATATGTGGATCGATACCACTGATAATTATGAGGATAATTTATGAAAATTTCCTCAAGAAATACTAAGTTACTCAATTTGCACCAAAAAAGCTAATTTTTCCATGAAAAATGCGTTTTAGGTATACTCAGTTCAAATTCTAGAGTAAAGCCCTCGCTTGTCAACGACATGAGGGGATACACGGAGTTCTAGCAATATGTTAAAGTGGCTGTAGTTAAAATTCCCAAGTCAATACTAACTAACCCGTGCTACCATTCGTGGTAGAGCATAAATATTGGGTCGGTACGTTTTTAGTTTCGATCCAGATAAAACCTAAATTTGTTTTTCTTAAGCAAAAGATTGCCACTGACTAAGGCTAAAGTATAAACTCCCATGAGCGATCAAAATCCCTACGAAAAACTTGGGGTATCAGAAGATGCTAGCTTCGATGAAATTCAGGATGCTCGCAATCGCCTAATGGAGCAGTACGGTGGCGATTCCAAGAGTCTAGAACTCATCGAAACTGCTTATGATGCGATTTTAATGGAGCGTTTACGGATGCGCCAGGAAGGTAAAATAAAAGTACCTGAGCGGATTCGGTTTCCAGAGCTACGAGTGCAATCGCCTGTCAAAGAAAGTCCAACCCCTCGTGAACAGTCGCCGGCGTGGCTGCAACGAATGCTGGATCAACCAACGCCGACAGATGTATTATTGCCTGGAGCTTGGTACTTGGGTTTAAGTTCTATTAGTATTTTTTATCCAGCTACAGGCGATCAAGTTTTGCAGTTGGTGTTAGTGGTTGGGGTAGGAATTAGTATTTACTTTCTTAATCGTAAAGAAGGTAAATTTGGTAGAGCAGTTTTGTTTACACTCGTTGCATTAATATTGGGTTTGATTATCGGGGGACTATTTGCGAATTGGTTCTTGCCGCAAACACAATTTGTCAGTTTAACTTCAAATCAGTTTTCTACAGTACTGACATTCATATTATTGTGGTTAGTTAGCAGTTTTTTACGTTAGATCTCTTTAGATCTTGCGAAAGTCATCCAAAAGCGGATGTAATATTTGAAATAGCCTGTCCCCCTTTCCTGTCTGGTAAGGGGGCTTTTGATTGGTAGCTAAATCGATGTACTAGGCTCTAAGATGAAATCTACAGCGGAGCTTAAATCTTTAACAATTAAGTCTGGGTGATAAAGTTCCAACTGAGCGCGATCGCGGATACCAGACTCCACACCCATCACTTTAATACCGTGTTTTTTCGCAGCCGTAATATCAGCTTCCGTATCTCCCACCATCCAAGTATCAGCAGCAGAGGGTAGTTCTGCTAATGCTCTGGCCATTAACAATGGCTTATCTTCAATGTCACGAGTTTTCACGTAGTCGTTGCTGAGGCAATAACAGCGATTTTCGGGAAAAAATCTGCCTAAATCGTGTTTTTTAAAGGCATAGTCTAGTTCCCAAACCCGACGCATTGTCATCACTGCTAAATCAATTCCAGCTTGTTGAATTTTTAATAGTGCATCGACAGCACCGGGTAATAAGCTGTCATAATCAAAATAAGGCTCTGTATGCACTGTTTGTCGCCGCAATTGAGCAAATTCTTGGGCTTGCGCTGCGTCTAAACCAGAATTTAAGGCAATTTGCTTTTCAGGAATCCGCGATCGCTTCATCTGCCAAAATTCAGCTTTAGAAAGTTTTTGTATTGGTTGGTTTGGTCGTTGGATTTTCTCTAAACAGAATTGATAAACATGGTAGTAACGCTCGGAAACATCAATAATAGGGCCGTCGAAGTCAGTAATTAGTCTTAGCATCGGCGGAAAACGTTAATTTTTATTAAAATTATCTCAGTTTTGTGACTGTTTCTGAAATCAAACTGTGCCTAAATTTCAGCTTGGCTTTTTTCTGCCAACCTTTTTTATTTGTCAGTCCCTTAGCGCAGAGTACCTCGTTTAATTTGTTCGCTTTCAATAGCTTCAAATAGAGCGCGAAAGTTGCCTTCCCCAAAGCCTTGAGCTTGATAACGGCGTTCAATAAATTCAAAGAAAAAGGTCGGTTCTCCAAAGATGGGCTGAGTAAAAATTTGTAGTAGCAGTGCGTTTGGGACATCTTCTTTCCAATCCACCAAAATTTCTTGTTGGGCGATCGCCTCTAGTTCTGGGGGTGTTATGGGAAGTCCTGGACGCTGTTGTAACTGCGAGTAGTAAGTTTGGGGAACTGAAAGCAAAGATAAACCAGAAGCCCGAAATTGAGCGATCGCATCGATGAGATTAGACATCCCCAGGGCGATATGTTGAATACCTGCCCCTTGGTTAACATCCAAAAACTCTTGAATTTGGGAATTTTGAGAAGCTGGTTCATTAATTGGCAATTGGACGCTGCCATTATGCGAAACCATCACTTGGCTGTACAAAGCAGAGCGATCGGTCTGAATTTTAAATGTCTGCTGGGGTTGAAAATCAAGAATTTTTTCATACCAAGCAACAGCAGGTTCTAATTCACCAACTGCCACATTCAGCACTATATGATCTATAGCGATAAAATTGCTGTCTGTAGTCAATTGCAATTGACCACTAATCACTGGCTTTTCAATCAATGTATGAGTCAATCCACCCCAAGCGGCAATTTTGCCACACTTAACGGAAATACCATCCATTTGCCGTTCTTGAATAGGTTGTAGGACTGTAGCACCGTATGATTGCGCTAGAGCGATCGCTGCTTCCACATCTTCGACAGCAAAAGCAACATCTGCTACACCAGGCGGATGTTGACTCAAAAACTCAGCCACTGGGCTTGTAGGCAATACTGGTGAAGACAGCAAAAAGTAAACAACACCGTTTTTCACCGCTTCTGTACAAGTGTGAAATGAACTAATGCCACTGGCTACGGATTTAAACCCAAGATGATGTACAAACCAATCTCGCCATGCTTTGGCATCTTTGACATAGAAGTGAACATGATCAATTTTCATAATTCCCGAAAATCCAGCACCAAAGCTTATCTATCCCTAAATTCTGCCTCTTTTGCTAGATTATTAATTCCTTCATAAGCAAGAATTGTGTAGATGCACTCAAGCGTCCTTAAAACTAGAAAAACAGATGACTATCAGGCTGAACTAATGCCAGCGATCGCACCAACAACGACAATGATTTTATCTTGCATCGTTTTGTTTACATTTTTTTACATACTCTATTAAGTATATACCTGTATTGGTAGACTAGAAAACAGGCTAAGTTTTAGCGCAAAGCTATTTCCCATCCTTTTTTTGTCTGCTGCAATTTCCAAGAACTACACGATTGCAAAAATTTAATGAAACTACCACTTAGTTGCAAGGATTTGATTTGCTCAGTAATTGATTTACCATATTGATGATTAAACTTAGTACCTAAAATTGCAATACTATAGGACTTACGCATTGACAAAGTGGTAAAAAAGTGGATTTATCAAAAGTATCATCTGCCCAATTTTATAAACACCCATTTTTTAAACTTCCAACTCACCCAAAACTAAAACTTGTAACTCCGTCACTCGTTTTAAAGCCACATAATTCGTTAAAAATGCCTGACAACCATCACAAATTCCTACTGCTATCTGCAACGCATCCGGCAACTTTAGCCCATAGCGAATCCTTAAATCCTAAAATCAGAGATTTTCACAACTCATTTAGGATTGCTATAAATGTAAATAATTTCCCGTTAAAACTATTAATCATTAATTATATTCCAGTTTATTTCAGTACTTACGCAAAACTATAGAAAAACGTAGACGCGCCAGCGGCTTCCCGAAGGGTACCGCAAAGGACACGAAGTACACTAAGTTAAGAGGGTTTTAGAGAGTCCTTGCGTAAGTCCTAATTTTTTAATACTAATTTTATTTAGTTCTAGAAAGTAATTCAATTAAAACGGGTTAAAATATAGTCGCGAGTACGGGAATCACAAGGGTTGGAAAAAATTTTTTTTGTGATACCAAATTCAACCATTTGACCGATCCGATTTTCATTACTTTGAAAGAAAGCCGTAAAATCAGATACACGAGTGACTTGCTGCAAATTGTGGCTAATAAATACCATTGTCAAGTCAGAGCGCAAACGCAAACTTTGAATTAAACTTTCAACCTTCATGCTAGCAATGGGATCAAGACTGAAACAAGGCTCATCCATCAGCAAAACTTTCGGTTTGACTGCTAAACTACGAGCAATACAGAGTCGTTGTTGTTGACCACCAGAAAGTTCTAAAGCCGATTTATACAGTTTATTTTTTACTTCATCCCAGAGATCAGCATCTTTGATAGCAGATTCTACAATGCCGTCTAATTCTGTTTTTGGTCGCCATCCTACTAACTTCACCCCATAAGCAACATTATCATAAACGCTCATCGGAAAAAGATTCGGCTTGGGGAGTACCATGCTAACTT
>JBBSOP010000037.1:0-17498 GCA_038259655.1 Chroococcales cyanobacterium | reverse complement strand
CAGGCTTCTGGAGCGATCGCACAACCTAAAGCTAGATGACCAAACCAAGTACTAGGGAGAATTTTAAGACTTGTGTGTACACCGTAGCCTCTCTACGAGACGCTACGCGCTAAGCTCAGCTATGCCGTAGGTTTTACTTACTGACAGGCTTCTGGAGCGATCGCACAACAAAAAGCTAGATGACCAAACCACCTACTAGGTATAATTTTAAGACTTGTGTGTACACCGTAGCCACAGTGGGAGAGGCTTTGAAATATTGATTTTTTCGTTCAAAACTATAAAATTGCCTGCCCCTCTCCGCGTCGGAGAGGGGTTGGGGAGAGGTTCATCTAACTCATGTTTATTTACGATTTTGGGTATAATTAGCAGCGGATTTGATAGATTCACTACTGCAAAAATAACTCAGATAGCTTGTTGTTTATCAGGGATGAGTCTTAAACAGTGGGTACGCAACTAGTTCAACTAATATCCACAAGGTTCAATCAGTAATTAAGGTATATATGCGATTCTTTTTTGGTATTGAACACGAAGTTGCTTTCTTGAATAAAGAAGGAAAGTTTGCTGATTTTTCCTGCACTAAGTTTACTGATTTCAATCAAATTGTGGAAAGACTACCCATATATCCTGATGATTATTTGCAGCTACGGGTTGGTGATGCTGGCATTAGAATGAAGAGATGGTATATTGAGGGTTTTGAGCGATTTGCTGATTCTGATAAAGTCATTGATTGTGTCTCAAAAGGTATCGAAATCAGAACAACCATACATTCTAATATTCAAAATGCTATTAGCGAATTATCCGACAGTTTTCGTTTATTGTGTGAAGTTGCTACTGAATTTGGTTTTTCACCAGTCTTAACTAGTTTTAATCCCTACAAAACAGTTTTTGAACCTCAACCGCCATTAAATGATTATGAGCTTAAACAACTACAGGCTTATCCTGACGAACAAACTGCTAATATTTATATGGTGACGTATGGCCCAGATTTAAACATTTCAGTGGCAGATTTGCCGATTGAAAATGTAATCGATATCGGTAAAAAGTTAACTTATTATAGTCCTTATATTGTACCTTTTAGTTATAGCTCTCCCTTTTATAATGGCAGTCTATGGGATGGACTATCAGTCAGGACATTTATCAGAACAGGAAAAAGACCAGCCGCCCTAGTTTTTGTCCAAACACAAGAACAACTAATCAATAGCACCCCTTCGTTAACAAAAATTGCCCGCCTCCCCGCAGAAGTAGGTCGTATCGAATTTAAGGCTTGTGATAGTTGTGATGATTTTTCAGTGTATGCAGCATTACTGGCATTATTAAAAGGTCTGATTTTAGATCAAACTTTACTAGGGAGAGCAACTATACCTAATGCAGATTTACACCAGCTTTCAGCCAAGGAAGGCTTTGATAACGAAAATATTTTTGCAAATGCCACAAGAGTTATGCAAGCAGCTGAAACTGCCCTAAAGGATGATCCAGATTATCATTTGTTAACACCACTAAAAAATCTATTGGCGAAGCGAAAAACAAAATCTCATGAACTTATAGAAGTGTTTGAAAGTGTCAATTCTATAGAAGAGACACTTAAGCAAACTTATCAAGTCTCAAAAATATCATCATCAGAAGCGATCGCTGGCGAAATTTAAAACATAAAAATTAACTTGATTAGCCCAATTGCTGACATTGCTATCTGCCATTTGTCAAAAGACAGCCTGTAAAACATTTTTTGATTCTGTTGATACAACAAGATAAGTCTTGCTTACGGTAAATTACTGATTAAAGTTTTAAGGAGATTACGTATGCAGCTGCTTGAAGTTCCTAATATTGCAGTCATTGCAGGGGAAAATGCCCTTCCTATTTCTCAATTACCTCCTGTGTGGCAAGATATCGCTCAGGGAAAGGCAAATGTTGGACTATGCAATCCACAAGTTTATGTTGAGATGGCACAGTTGTTTCAGTATAAATTAGAACAAGGTGATGTGGACTTGTTTAGCGAACGACCAGAACTAGCTCACCTCAAACCTTCATTTTCACAACTATTTGGATATCTAGGACGTGAAACCCTAGAATTTTATGGACATGACTTGATGATTCACAACTATCCGAACTTTACAAAAGTTCTGCGTGATATTGAGTCAAAAGGTGATGATTATACCGATGAGATGAAAGTGGCTCAAATTGGCATGGAACTTTTCCAGGAGTTTGGTTACGAACTTCCTGCAAGCTTTTACCATGTGCATTTAGCTCCCATTTATCGAGATCATGTGTTTGAAGAACGCGCCCTGAGATTTGACAAACGTGATATAGAACATAAACGTTCTTGGGATGCCATACTACACGCTGGTAAGGTGTTTGCTATGCAAATGAAAGTACAAAGCATTGCTTCCAAGTACGGTTTTACTTATCAGCATGGTTGCGGTTGTAATTCTCACTTATCTGCCATTGATGCATCTCAAGGAGCATTTGAATATGAATTGAGTCCACAAAAACGAGAGCGATGGATTCGTAGTTTTATCTGGACTGCTTGGTATGAGTATGCTTTCTTTCCAATTGTGCCTAATACCAGTTATTTGGTTTGAAGAAATAGGTGTGGATTAGAGTAACTTAAGTTATAGGGTTTCATTGAAACCCTCTTGTCTACATCTTTGTGTATCCTTTACTTAATATAACCATGTTGTACCATCTGGATTTTCAAGTTGAATACGCTGCGGATATGACACAGCAAGATCTACTGACTATCTGGAAAGAAGAAGCAGATACAGCGCTAGCAGCCAAGCAAAAGGGTATTATCGTAGATTTGTGGAAATGCGTTGGGATGCGGCGAGTGATTGCGATTGTCGATGTGCCGTCACCGGATTTGCTCGACCAAATTCTGTTGGATTTACCTATTATGAAAAAAATGGGGCAGCATGTTCATGTTGAGGTGGTTTCGTTGAGACGCTACGAAGATTTTGCGATTGATGTTAGCGATCGCCTTGATTCTACCAAAACAACGACACCATCAACATGAGATGAAGCATAACAAAAAATACTTTTGGCTTTGTGGTTTTCTTCCAACTGATGGAAGTTGCATCAAATAATCCTCTGGCTTTGGTTAACGCTTAAAGCCAGGGAAATCTTAAAGGCTGTTCAAAATATAACTAGATAATTCACAAAAACCTTCTCCTTCAGCAGCAGCAGTAATATAAGTAGGCTGATATTGTAATTGCTCTGCATATTTCAACACATTTGCTACACCTACAGAAATAGGAAAATAACGTTGATTAAATAAACTTTCATCATTAGGGCTATCACCAACAGTAACAATTTGTTCTGGTGAGTAGTTAGGTAAATATTGTTGCAATATTTGTAACAATCCCACAGCCTTATCTTGTCCTTGGGGTTTAATGTGACACTGCACATTGCTGTAGGTGAATCCCCAACCCATTTGCTGACACATATTCCCCAGCATTTGTAGTTCATCTGGACTTAAACCCGCTACATCAAATGTCCAATCGGTAATGCGAAAGCGATTATCAGCAGATTCTTGGATTTGCGGAAATTGAAGTTTTAATTGTTCAAAAACCTTAGCTAAATGTCGGCGATGTTCTAATAAGTCGGGAATGGGTGTTAAGGCTACCGCTTCTTCTTTTCCAGATGGATAAAATAAACCGCCGTTTTCTGCTACAGCACCTGCAATTGGCATTAAGCTACTCAGCCCACTTACCCAGCCGGCGGAACGTCCGGTAGTAATTAGTACCTTTATGCTCGCTGCTGCTAAATCTTCCAAAGTCTGTAATAATGCGGCAGAAAATTTGCCTTTCTTAGTCAATGTCCCATCCATATCTGTAACGACAAGACGAATGTTACTCAAGCACGTAGACGCAGCCTGAGACAATTGCCTCGAATTTGTGAAATCTCTGTACATACGCAATTTGGAGAAAGCTGTAAAAAATACAAATAATACAGCAAGATGAGCTTCATAATTTGGGCATCCTAAAAATAATAAGTCAAGTATTTTTGTTTGCCAGCCATGCTAAACCCGATGTTTCTTGCCCAATCCCCAGGAGCAA
The DNA here is from genome assembly GCA_038259655.1 of Chroococcales cyanobacterium. Taxonomy (GTDB): domain Bacteria; phylum Cyanobacteriota; class Cyanobacteriia; order Cyanobacteriales; family Nostocaceae; genus Halotia. The sequence continues at coordinate 13,449 of JBBSOP010000037.1, read as the reverse complement.
AGCCTAAAAAGGCATCCCAGCAAGTCCCAGCAAGCGATCTTCAGATCCCACCAGTTTTGGTTGCAACCTCTGGAGGACTGGCTTTAGCAGTGATTGCTTTGATTGTGTATGGTAAATTCCAGATTAATAAATTTGAGAAAAAGCTCAAGTTTGAAAAATTCCGGGCGCGAGAATTAGAGAAAAAGTTTAAACTAGCGCTGGAAACAATTAGCAAAATGGAAACGAATCCCGACTTAGTGAACTCACGGGATTTTAACCTCGATTATCTGCGAATGCGGATGTCAGAGGAAGTATTTCATTTTGCGATTCTCAATCAAATTAAAATTAGAGTCAAAGATAAAATTTCTCAAGCTTTGCGTCCCAATCAATCGCAACAAGGAACAGTAGGAATTGCTAATAGTATTGGACGACAGGTGGATGAAACTTTTGATGTTGAGTATGAGACTGGTGCTCCACCAAATTCAGCTAAACGAGTGCTGTTTCGCATTCAAATTCGCCTGATGAAATTACCGACACAAGCAACTTCTGCTACTATTAGCCAAATTATTGACTGTATTGAAACTTATCTTAGCCCAATAGAAGATGAGGATACTTGGCAACCAACACTCCAAGGTCGAATTGCCCACATGCATTGGGATCAAAAGGCTAAGCCTACACCTTTATTGGTGCTTGAGCAATCGAATGAAGGTGTGAATGTGACTTTCCGCACTAGTCGCCAACCAAATGCCATGACACCACAGAAGCAGTCTGGAGTCAAATAATTAGGGTTTGAGGGTGCAGCTATATAGTTATGAGTTATGCCGAATATATTTCGGTCGCTTGAGGCTCTATTGAAAGGCTATTGATTTGGTGTTTAAGCTTAAGTTATTTTGAGATAATCAATGAAATATTAATTTGTAAATAATTTAGTAGGACTACATTTCACGGCTAATAGTGCGTGTAGTCTACATGCAAATGTGGGGTAAGTGAATGCAAGTCGTTTTAGCAGCTGATGAACATTTAGAAGGTTTGTCAGTATTGTTTGATCAGTACCGCGTTTTTTATCAACAGACATCCGATGTTGAATCTGGGAAGAAATTTTTATATGAACGGCTCCAAAATCGTGACTCTGTAATATTTGTAGCAAGTAATCAGGGCGACTTGATTGGGTTCACACAGCTTTATCCCAGCTTTTCCTCGGTATCGATGAAACGAGTTTGGATCTTAAATGATTTGTTTGTGCAGGAAGGACATCGAAATAAAGGAGTGGCTCGATTATTGATGGAGGCTGCCGAGAACTATGCAAAACAAAGTAGAGCAGTTCGGGTTGTGTTAGCAACTCAGATTTTAAACTCGGCAGCACAAGAGCTATATAAATCACGCGGATATTTAAAAGACGAAGAGTTTTATCATTACGCATTGCGGTTGTAGCAAGAGCATAATTTAGCCGTTAGGTAGCTTACAGCTATTTTTAGGTAATAAGCCACACATCTTTTTCGGACTTACCAAAAAGGCGGCGGGAAGCCCACTTCTTCAAGGAGTGGGAATAATAGCACTTCAGCTTACTTCGGCTACAAAAACAAAGCCTGCTGATCCAGGCTAATTAGCTATCATGCACTATGAATTATGATTTCTCACTCTCAGGATCGGGACTGGTAACTGTACTTTGAGAGTCACGAGCTAAAAGACCATCTTCCATTTCTACGATGCGATCGGCTATGTCCAAAATCCGGTTATCGTGCGTCACCAGCAAGATAGAAGTTCCTTGCTCTTTGGCGAGTCCTTGCATGATTTCTACAACATCACGTCCTGATTGTTTGTCTAAAGCTGCGGTTGGTTCATCGGCTAATACTAGTGGAGGACTATTGACTAGGGCGCGGGCGATCGCTATTCTTTGTTTTTGTCCACCAGAGAGATTATCTGGGTAGTAAGTAGCTCGTTCTTGTAAACCAACAGCCCCCAGCATAGCTTGTGACTTAGCAACGGCTTCACTTTGAGAAACTGTTTTATTTAATTCCACTGCCATTTGGACATTTTGGGTAGCAGTTAAGAATCCTAGCAAGTTGTGAGCCTGAAAAATATAACCAATATTTCGCCGAATTTGTACTAATTTGTTTTGACTAGCACCAAATAGTTCTACACCAGAAAACTGTAGACTTCCTTCTTGTACAGAACGTAAACCACCAATCAAGCTCAGTAGTGTTGTTTTACCTGAACCTGATGGCCCAGTCATAATCACAATCTCACCAGGATAAATGTCTAAGTTAATATCAAATAAAATCTGCTTTTTTAGGGAACCTTTACCATAGTAATGGTTGAGGTTTTTAATGGAAATTACAGGTTCTTTTTTCATCATAAGTTAGGTATTACAATTCAATAGTTTTTTACAGCAGTTAGAAGATATCTGCTGGATCAGCAGAGCGCAATTTACGAACTGCGATCGCGCCAGAAATAAAACACATAATCATCGTCAAAATTAACACTGTAATTGCACGTCCTAAACTCATAAAAACGGGCAAAAGCGTAGCATTTTTAGCAGCATTGTACATAAACATAGTGAAAATCCATCCAGGAATATAGCCTAAACAAGCTAACATAAATGCTTCTTGAAGAATCACAATTAATAAATATCTTTGTGTGTAACCTATGGCTTTTAAAGTTGCATATTCTGATAAATGATCTGAAACTTCGGTATAAAGAATTTGGTAAACAATTACGGTTCCCACAATAAAACCCATAACTGTTCCTAAAGTAAAAATAAAACCAATAGCGGTACTACTTGCCCAATAATTACGCTCAAAGTCAATAAATTCTTGCTTAGTTAAAACGTTAATATCTTCAGGTAAATAATTTCGCAATTCTTCAGCAGCAACAGTCGCGTTTATTCCGGGATTTAATCTAATTAGACCAATATCAATTAATCCCCGCTGACGGTTACTAAATATCCGCAAAAAATTCACATCACTAGTAATTAAATTACCATCTGCCCCGAAAGATGCACCTAAAGTAAAAAGTCCTGCTACTTTAATTTTTCTCCTTCTTACTTCTGCTGTAACAGTATTTCCTTTATTAAACTCAGCAGCAATGGGACCATATTCTGTCCGAGAAGAACGGTCAAATAAAACTACATCAGGCAGTTTCAGCTTTTCTAAGTTTTCCTGAACTCCAGCTAAATCAAATATATTCGTCTCTGGATTAATTCCAAATGTCAGAATGCTCCGAGGACGGCCAGTTACAGGATTTTTCCAACTTGTATAATCTAAATATATTGGATATACCGATTTTACTATTGGTAATTCTAAAGCCTTATACAATCGCCGTTGTGAAAAGCTTTTCATAGCTAATACGGCATTAGATTGACTATTAATTAAAACAACGTCACCTATTAAGCTACTGTGTAAACGGACGTTACTATAATATAGAGCATCTCGAAAACCAAGTTGCATAAACATCAAAATATCGGCAAAGGCGATTCCTGCCAGAGCCACCGCTAGACGAGTTTTTTCCCGCGTTAATTGTAGCCAAGACAGAGGTATTTTACGATTCATTTTCTAGGCTTTGATGAAGTAAGAATTGGGAATGATGAATTATAAAATTTCAGTCTGGACTAATGTCTTATTGCCCTAAAATCAGTGAAGAAAAAGGGCTTAAGCTAGGGTGTTGAATACTTACTCTTGTCAATGTTCTCAGGTACTTGATTGTTGCTATAGTTATTAATTTCAACAAGCACTTTGGCGTAGGTTAAGCCTGAAACTTTGAAGCTATCTTCTGGAGATAGGGCAATTTTTACTTCTACGACTCTGGCATCTACATCTGCTGCTGGATCTGTATTCAGCACATCTTTTTTACCAATTTTTCTGCCAATTTCAGTTACAGTTCCCTTTAATTCTTCACTAAAAGCCCCATTATCACTGGTGATTGTGGCATTTTGACCTAAACGCACTCTACCAATACTGTCTTCAGGAACTTCAGCAATCACCATCATTTGCTCGGTTTGTCCAATTTCAGCAATACCCTTGGGACTGATGGCTTCTCCTGACTTGGTATGAACTGCTAAAATTTCTCCAGCCGTTGGGGCTTGAACATAGCTTAATTTTAATTGTGCTTCGGCTTGTCTGACATTGGCGATCGCATTACTAACTTGAGCTTGAGCCATTTGCATATCAGTCGGACGAACATCTATAAGTCTGTTCAATCTGGCTTTTTCTTCATCGATTTGCTTTTGCAAAGTTGCTACAGTTTTTTCGCGGTTAACTCTAGCTTCGATCAGCTGCTGTTGCAAAGTTGCTAAATTTGTAACTTGATTAGCTCTAGCCTCAGCAAGTTGTTGGCGCAGAGTTGCCAGTGTTTGCCTTAAAGTGGCTTGGCTTTCGATCACCTGTTGGCCGGTAGTTACCGCGCTCAAACGTCTATTGTCCCGTTCTTGCTGGGAAATAGCACCTTCTCGGTATAAGTAGTCATAGCGTCCAGCATCGACTTGAGCATTACGCTGTTGAGCTTGTACCCGCGCGATCGTTGCTCTTAAACTATCTTTTTGCCCTCGAAGTTCTGCTTCTATACGATTTATTGTTGCTTGTTGAGTCAGTTTTTCTCCACTCAATTGGGCAGCAACTCTAGTGATTGTGGCTTGTTGAGCTTCTTTTTCTCCACGCAATTGAGCTTGTAAGCGAGCAATAATTGCCGTTTGAGCTTGAATATCCCTTGGTGATCCCACTCTTACTTGGGCTAAATTAGCACGGGATTCTAGTAGTTTGGCTTTTGCTTCTTCTAAACCTGCTATTTGAGTATCGTGATTGTCTAAAATCGCAATTACTTGACCTTTTTTGACCCGTTCTCCTTCTTTAACAAAGATTTGCTGAACTCGTGATGCAGCTTGTGCGCCTGCGGTTGGGGCAGAAAGTTGAATAACTTCCCCTCGTGGTTCCAAACGCCCTACAGCACTAATGTTATTAGCAACTGGTTTTACAGGTACAGATGGGCTTAGCTTTCTGAGCTGTTCAACTTTAGCTGTGGTGAGAAGTCCAGCTGCGATCGCTATTGGTAAGGCTACAGCAATACCCCACCAAACTTTAGGTTGTTCCGGCTCAAGTGGCTGCTCTATTGATCTTGTCTCAGTCACCCTTGACATAGTATGTTGCCTGTTTATCTAAATTGTGCTGATGGAAGTAAAAAGCTACGTAGGCTTAGTTAAATTTGTCAATAAGGGTTTTTAGCAAACAGCCAGCTTAAAAAACAACAGTATTCCAAAGCCGAATATTGCTTAAAATTCAAGGGCTTGCTTTACCCAGATACTATTTTTGATGGCAACCTGGCACAAATTAAGCAAGTATGTTCTTGTAGACAACAGTAAGTAAAAACTTGCCGATATTTGCTGCAACTTAAATTACTTCTGTGGAGTTTGAAAGAGACTACATCAACAGTTTTATAAATACTTTACCTATAAAATTGAGTACGGCATGTACTGCTATACTCTTGACTACCAAGGCAAAGTTGTTACTATCAATTACCGAGATATAGCTCTGATATAGCGGTTATCGATTAGATGAGAACACCAAAGTCCTTACTGTAAAATCATTTCAGCAAAGTTTTTGTATCTTACTCAACTGCACACCGCTATAGAAGTCTAGATTGATGAGCGTTGAACATAATCTTGCTGAAAAATTGCGTATTTCTTCATTTAGTCAACGAGTAACTAAAACATATATGTAAAATAGAGCATTCCTGACATTACAGTTTCCTTAAGTTTATAGTCAACTTGTGAGCAGAGTTAGTCTTTTATACTTATCGATATCTGCTCCCAAAACTTTGCTATTGTTGTCTGAACTCCATTAAACTCTCGCTGAATAAATTCTACATTCATCAGTTACGGGAAAACGTAGCAGAGCCTACAGATAGGCAGAGATGAGGGGAGTGTGGGGACAAGGGGATAAGGGGACAAGGGGATAAGGGGATAAGGGGACAAGGGGAAGAGAAATAACTAATGCCCTATGCACTATGCCCCATGCCCAATGACATTATTAATCTGGAAGGTCAAATAAAACTGTGGTCATATAATTCTCTGCCCAATCTTGACCAAATGCTTTTTCGAGTACCCGACGGGTTTTGTCGTTTTGTTGTTGCTTGGTGCAATAGTTGCGTTGTCCGGCGATAATTTGCAGCGTCTGTTCGGGTGTAACAGGAGTAGAGGCGATCGCCTGGGTACAATGAATTTCTAAAAATTCTCGCACGCGAGAGAGAAACATTGCTTCTTCTACGGGAGAACTGGGGCGCACAAAGATACAAAAATCTGAGAAGATATACCCCCATTCTGGTAATTCACGGGGTTGAGAAAAATTAGGTGCTGTGAGCGCCGTTAATGACACAGTATAGGATTTTGGTAGGGTGCGCTCTAAGCTAACAGGAGATAGATCTGCGATCGCCGCACTAATTTGACCTCTACCTCCAACTAAATCACAACCAAACATCGGCAAGTCATATTCTGGACGGGGAAACATCACACAGTGCAGAATATCCAGCATATTTCCGATCTTGGCCAGTTCCAAGTGCATTTTCCGGAACTGGGGTGTTTGATAGCAACGATTTTCAATCGTCAGTTTCTCGCCCTCTAGTTTACCTTCCACATACCCCAATTCAGTAGGCACATGGTAAGGTGACAAATCCAGATGCTTGTACCAAACTGTCTCAATACAATCAGCAAGCTGACGAATTAAGGGATGTTGTTGCTCACGTAGCGAGGGGACAGAAGTAAATGACATGTTCTCGTTGAAAATGCTATCTATTTGCCAGTCTACAACCACTAGCACCACTCTATTCTAAGTAAACACTTACGCTTAACTAACGTAAAGTTATGAAACGATAACTTTTCAAATTGATTATAAATTTTGTAGTCTAGGTTACAGAAATATTTTTATATTAGCCTATTGGTTAAGGCTCACAGTTATGAAACTAAATTCCCAAAGACCAAATTTTGCTCAACCAACTAGTCAACAGCATCGAGATTGGCTAAGCAAATCTTATGCCCTAGAATCAGAGCAAGATTTTCAAACTTCGATGTGGGTTAAGCTTTTGGAACTGCCTAACCCTTTTAGTTTTGAAGAAGCACTGTTACTGTGTCGGGTGTCAGAAAATGAGTGGCTAGCTTGGATTCCAGATCATGGAGAATGTAAACTGCATACGAGGCAATTTGTCAATAATCGATAGCTCATCGGCATTTAACTAAGGCAAGGTGAGCAGGCATGTATTTTGCCGCAGAATTTGATTGAGTTTGGGAATATTTACCTCGTCCTTTAGAGAGGAACGGGCTGCGACACATCTTGGCCGAAGTTGAGGCATAAGTCAATCTACTTAAGGCATTTTTTTCGTTTTTTATGCCTTAAGTGTTGCCCAGATGCCCCGAATTTTTTCGCTCTCTTATGTTTGAGAGGTATGAAATTAGATTTTACATGCGTGCAAGAGCAGCTATTTTAGCAAGTTTGTTTTTATCTAGACCCTCCAACTCATGCAAATGCAGCCATCCATCCTTGAGTAAACCAGAAAAGACAAAGATGAGAACAGAATATCTATAGTCGTACTTGCCGTCTATCTCATGTCTTCTGGCACTTAAAAAGTCGTGTAAACGCCAGATATCATCCAGTTCTGTAATTTCATTGGCTTGCTGGCGCACAACGGAGATCAAAGTATTAATTTCTCGCTTATAAGCTTTCTCAAAAGCTTCCTGAGCTATCTTTTTCTCTGTGTTTGACCACTCAGTATCACTAACTTGCATTCTCAAACCTAAAATTGATTAAGTCTTTTATTTTACCAAATTGTGCTGCCTATTTGTATAAAAAGGAAGCACTTTTGATCACAGAGTGCTTCCTTTTATCATTTTATTGTTTCAGGTTTACCGAGAGCGATTTCCTTTAACGAGTCAAGTTTAATAACTCTTTGGGAGATGCTAACAAATCAATTGCTACAAAGAAAATTTTGTTCTCAGAATTAAGTAAAAATCTCCATGCAATGTTCATTCCTACAGCAGCACCGAACCAAGGAGTTTGAACTTTACCAGTAACTTTCACTTGGGTATAACCATCCTCTACAGATTCAGAAATACCGCGTTCTGGAATTAATTTGAGGTTTTGGCACTCTTCCTTGAAGAACCGAAGAATAGCGTCTTTGCCAACAATCGGTCTTTGGAAGGGGGGCTGCAAAGCACCGTCTGGAGTGAATAAATTAATTAGTGCCTCAAAGTCATTAGCATTCAAGTTGTTGATATAGCTTAAGACTGTAGAATTGTCAACACCTTCAATTTTAATTTGAGTCCGCTTTCCTATTTCTTGTGGGGGAGCCACAGGTTCAGAGACTGTAGTATATTCACCTAATTTATTTGAATCAAACCCCATTCCGACTACAGCATTGCGTAAAACCGTGATTTGCTGACCTGCATCTAGTTTTCTAATCGCCTCCAATACAGCTGAAGCATTAGCAGAAAGCTGGTATGCTTCTGGAATCGGAGCTACAATTCCTTGCTCCATCCATTCTCCCAGCTGATACCAGAAACCGAGTTTGATGTTTACAGACCAAGTAGCATAGGTTCGACAAATTGGAGTATCAGCGCGGTTTGCTAAATCACACATAACCTGTGATTGCTCTTGGAAATTCATTTGCCGAATTTGATTCATGGTTAGTTCTGCAAACTGCATACTAGCTGCTCCGGGGGCAGCAATAGTAATTTCTTTGCCCATTTCTAAGTAAGCAAACCAAATCAGTGCTAATTGATCTTCAGCATTTAGCTGAATAAACCTAGCAATTGTAGCTGGTACGACATCAGCCGCTAACGTATTAGGGAAAATGCCGCGAGCTGAATCAATGGAAAATGGCATAAATCTATCCTGTTATATTTGCAATCAGTGAGAAATCGAATTTCTTCAATCAAAAGAAATCGAGTTTTCATATCTTCTAGAATACAGAAATGTGCACTCAACACACTAAGTTATTATCAAAAAAAAGATTCTTTAGTATTCCATATATTTTCTATAGTAATTTATGATGGATATACAGATTCGTACTTTTGCCTTTCAAGTTAAAGACTATTTTAAGCAGTATTTTGATCTGAAACAATCATTTAGACATCAGAACCAAGAATTAAAAGAAGTTTTAGTAATTGGCAATTGCACTGCAAAGTACCGACTGAATATATCGATTAATTAGGTACTTTAGTAAGCTCTTGAATTTGGAAAAAACGTATTTAAACAGTATATCAAGCCGCGATCGCACAAATTTTTATTTTGTCATAGTTGGCATTTTACTACCCTCCAAATAGTGATATTAATCATGAGGGACTACTGCCAATAATCAGTGACATCGTATCCTAGTTCTGCCAACATTTGCCAAAGCATCTGCACATTTGAGAGGTTCACTGGTAGCTCCATAAGCTTGAATAGAGCGATCGCCCATTTGAGCAAAGTAAACCCTTGTTACCGGACATTTGACTAAAGTCCGGCTTTGTGACTCATCAAGCTCCCTGCTTATTCACCGTTGAGCAACTCGTATTAATAAAAATGCACCTATTCCGAAAAACATAAAGTTAGGCAACCAAGCTCCCATAAAGGGAGAAAGTATACCTGCTTGACCGATTGCACCACTAATAAAGAAAATTAGATAGTAAGAAAAAATTACTATGACGCTAATACCAAAACTTGTTCCTCGCCCAGTCCGCTGGGGTATGGTTCCCATTGCTGCACCTACCAAGCCAAAAACTACGCAGACAAACGGCAAGGCAATTTTTTGTTGAATCCGTACTTGGAGTTTACGAATTTTTTGGCGATCGCCACCCAGACGTTCTACAGTTAGTTGTTCTAGTGCTTCACTAATATTCATTTCACCGTAGTCCCGGCTTTTTTCTGCCAAACTTAAGGGTGTGCGGGGTAATTGTAATTGTTGATGTTCAAACCGTAAAATATTGCGATAAGAGCGATCGGGAGCAACTAAATAAATTGTGCCATTGTAAAAATCCCAGACGTTTTGAGAACCATTCCACTGAGCAGATTCTGATACCACAATTTGACTCACGCCTTCTGTGGAACGATCTATAATCGTCAAACCCTTCATTCGTTTACCATCAAACTGGTCAGCATAAAATAAGCGTGATAATATTCTGTTCTTACTACCATCTGGCTCTTTAATTTCCCGGTACTCAGGATAAAAAATATTTTGCTGCTTAAAAGTTGGCTTATCCGACTTTAAGGCACTCTCTAGAGTCAGAGTTGCTTGGTAATTAGCCGCTGGGGCAATTTGTTCATTAAATACAAATGTCATTCCCGTAACCACCAGACTCAACATCACAGCAGTTAACACCATGCGATAAACACTCACCCCACAGCCACGTAGGGCAATTAATTCGCTCTCACTAGAAAGACGACTATAAGTCATCAAAGTAGCCAACAGTGTAGACATGGGGAAAGCTAAAACGATGAAATTGGGAAGTTTTAACAAAAAAACTTGAATAGCAATGTCTATAGGTAGCCCTGATTCTACAATCTTCCTGACTAGCTCAAACACAGAATCAATAGTTACGCCAATTGACGAAAAAGCTCCAACACCAAAAAAAAATGTTGGTAGCATTTCGCTAGCAAGATAGCGATCCATGATCGTAAAAGGCAGCAGTGATCTGAGGCTATAAAAAGGCTTGAACTTTGTTGATATCATAAGCAATTTGAAGAATTAAACGCAGACAACCCAGACAAAACAAGCATAGCTACTGTATTTCACATCGAAATTTGATCGCTAGTAGCTGAAAGATAAAAGTCAAATTAATTACGGATGAATAATTTTTAATTTAAGCTTGGAAGTTATTCCCTAAGTAGTATTGCCTTACAAGGGGATTGCTGTAAAGTTCTTCTGCAATGCCAAAGGCGAGAATTTGCCCCTCGCGCATAATGTAAGCACGATCAGTGATAGCCAGGGTTTCACGAACATTGTGATCTGTGATTAAGATACCCATGCCGCGATCGCGCAATCGGGCGACAATTTGTTGAATTTCGGAAACTGCGATCGGATCAACTCCGGCAAATGGTTCATCTAAAAGTAAAAACTTTGGCCCTTCTCTGCCAGCAGCCAAAGCCCTTGCTAATTCTGTGCGCCGACGTTCACCACCAGAAAGTTGAATACCTTTACTTTTCGCTAATTTTTCCAAACGAAACTCCCGCAGTAAAGTTTGTACTCGTTTTGGCCACTCCCATCGTGGCACATTCGTTTGCTCTAGCACTAAAAGAAGATTATCTTGTACTGAGAGTTGGCGAAAAACGCTTGGTTCTTGAGCTAAATAGCCAATACCCAATCTTGCCCTTTTGTGCATTGGCATTCCGGTAATTTCTTGACTATCTAGCCAGACTCTCCCCTGATTAGGCTTTTCTAAACCTGTGGCAATATAAAATGTCGTCGTTTTACCAGCTCCATTTGGCCCTAGTAATCCGACGATTTCTCCTTGAGCGATAGAAAGATTGACGCGATTGACAATAAGTCGCTTGCCATAAGACTTATGAATATTCTCTAGGACAATTTTCACGATTCGCGCCTTTTGATTTGTGGTAGATGCTAGTTAGAACCCTTGAAACCTGGTGTTTTAGGGGCAGGTGTAGCAGCTTGTCCGCCATTATCTGATTCCTGCACCATATAGATGGATTCTACCTGACGATTGGATTGTGGTAAGGCCACAAATCGCCCTTCATCAATCAGATAAGTTACCTTCTCAGCCCGCATACTGTTACCGCCTTGTTGCAAAATGTAGACATTGCCACTAAAGTCAATCCGGCGTTCCTTGCTAAAGTATTGTGCTTGGGCAGCTGTTGCTTGCAGTTGGCGAGCAGGGTACAACATTTGTACGTTGCCACGAGCCGTTACTACTTGAGTTTTGGCATCATATTCTTGCACATCTGCACGGATTGTAAGTGGGCGATTTCCTTGCGGTGTTTGTGCAGTAGCAGTTTGCATTTGAATAGGAAAACTATTGCTGCTCAACGGATTGTCAGTAGACATCACGCCCCAGAATGTAGCTGGTAATAGCAAGGCTAATCCAAAACGACGTATCTGTGATATGGACAATTGATAGCAGGGCATCATAGCAATTTGGGATTTAGGATTTTTGCTTGTATACTAATTATCTCAATTACTTTATCCCGAAATAAAATCTACTATCTGGAGTAAGTTGGGATAACGGCTGGCTAAAATATTGACGCTTTACAAACCCAGAGGTTTCGCTGTAACTTCATCCAAATTTGTGATAGGCAGAGTAAGCAATCGTAATTGTCGCTTAATCAAGTCCAGAAGCACAAGAGAATACTGCCAGATTCTCATCTGGGGCATAAGAGCGTGTTTGAAAAGTCTAATTTAATACCAGCCCAGGCGAATTATATTCGCCCAAAACTTTTAAAACATCCTCTAAGACTAAAAAATATTGGGGAATAGAAAAAAGTTTCCCATTCCCCAATTGCTGATCCTAAATTATCTAAGTCAAATTTCACTCATTATTAGTTAGTGCAATTCTAGGCAAAGGCAATGCTTGATTGACATCGATTTCACCAGTAGTAATTTTTTCTGAGCCAGTTTGTTGTAGGATTTTTAACAAATTCGTACTCTGATCTAGTAACTCGTCTACATCAATGCCGCTATAACTAGATGGGTAACGTCGCAGGCGATTGCTGCCTTCTCCCAGTAAAATCATAGCGCCTCGCCAGTTTTGATTACCCAGATGATAAAGTGCTACGGCAATTTGCAGCACACCTTGATAAAAGGATTTTTCTGGTTCGCTGGCTTCTATCCACAGAGCTTCTAAAGTGTCATGGCAGTCATAGAACTGTCCTAAATTGAACTGTTCTACGCCTTGCCAAAACTGTTGGGGGATAGTTTCGCTCATCCCATACTGTCTCGCACTTCTTTGATTGTTTCGAGAGAGATTTCTTGTTGTTCTCCAGCAAACTCGTTATCCGTTGTGAGAAACAACATACAATGGCATTCTTTGCGCTCTCTCATCGGTACACAAGGGCAATTCCAATATGTAGCTTTAACTTCCGCTTCTTTGTCTTCGTAGTGGCGACAAGGACACAACGGCGCACCCAAGTCGTCTTTATGTTTGGCTAGTCCTTCAATTACAACTGCGGTTACAGAAGGTTCAGAACAAAAGTAAGTTCCAGTCCGCTTGGCATATTGCTCGGAAAAATGCCGCATTGCCTCTAGGCTTTTTTCGGTGGATTTGGCGTTAGCTTCTGATGATATCATGTGGATCGGCGGCTTATAATTTAAATATTTCTTTGCATTGTACCTCAGCCTCACTAGGCAATTACTGGGTGGATTTCCCCAACCTAAGTTTTTCAATTGAAAGCGGCGGTAAAGCTTGTCCAGTATGGGGCGAAGTTTACCGCCGCTTGGGGCATAGGGAATAGGGCATAGTTTTTTATGATAGTAAGGGTTTTTGCAACTGCGATTGCAATGTTT
>JBBSOP010000036.1:0-17679 GCA_038259655.1 Chroococcales cyanobacterium | reverse complement strand
CGGTGTCTACAATTGTGATTCTGGCAATTTTTCTTAATCATTGCCCAATTTTGCTTTATGTCCACAGCCACAGCCTCATTCTAGATGCGTCACGCTAAAATTGGCTGTCCAATCGAATGCACTTTAATTAAACTAGTTGTTCCTGATTTACCAATTGGCACGCCAGAGGTAATCACGACCTTATCACCTTGATTCGCTAGACCCATTTCTACAACTGTGTCTACCACATTCATAAACATTTCTTCGGCATTGTAAACTGGCGGAATTAATAAGGGTTCAACACCCCAAGACAGAGCAAGTTGGCGATAAGCGGTTTCATCAGGAGTGAGGGCAATAATCGGTGTCGTGGGACGATATTTAGACACCATTTTTGCTGTATTTCCTGAAGAAGTGTTACACAAAATTGCTCGTGCGCCTGTTTCATAAGCGATGCGGCATACTGCTTCGGCTACAGATTCCGTAACACTGAGACTACCTGCATCGTGACACCATGCATGTCTACTGCCTTCATTTAAAGATTGTTCTATTCTTACAGCGATATTGTGCATCACTTGCACGGCGGCGGTAGGATATTGTCCCACAGCAGTTTCACCAGAAAGCATGACTGCATCTGTACCATCCAAGATCGAGTTAGCGACATCGGTAGCTTCGGCACGGGTGGGATCAGGAGCGCTAATCATCGACTCTAGCATTTGGGTAGCTGTAATTACTGGCTTACCAGCTTGATTACAACGACGAATGATATCCTTTTGAATCAGAGGTACTTCATGAATCGGCATTTCTACCCCTAAATCGCCACGAGCAATCATAATCGCGTCGGCAACCTTGAGAATAGAGTCAAACTGCTCTACTGCCTCTGCTCTTTCGATTTTGGCAATTAAACGAATTGAAGCCCCAGCAGCTTCAATCATTCTTTGTGCGGGTTCTAAGTCTTGAGGCGATCGCACAAAGGAAACTGCTACCCAATCTACACCCAATTGAATACCAAAACGCAAATCCATCAAGTCTTTTTCGGTAATGGAACTCACAGGTAAAGGAGTTTCTGGGAGGTTCACTCCTTTGTGAGTCGAAATTAAGCCACCAATTTTGACTAAAGCCCGAATTTTATCAGCATCGCGATCGGTAACAATCAACTTGACACGACCATCATTAATCAAAATCGGTTCGCCTGGCCGCACCATTGCAAATAAAGTCGGCAAGGGTAGGGGTAATTCGTCGATGCTATCACCTTTGTCTTGCAACAAAAAAGTGACTTCCTCGCCAGCTTCAACTGTTAGCCCCGACGGTGGTAAAGTTCCCAACCGAATTTTTGGGCCACACAAGTCTTGCATAATTGCGATCGGCTTTTGCTGTTCAGCACTAATTTGCCTAAGATGCCGAGCAGTTTGGGCGTGAAATTCATAAGCCCCATGAGAAAAGTTCAATCGCGCTACATTCATGCCCGCTTCTACTAAAGCTTGCAGGCGTTCAGGTGCAGATGTAGCCGGTCCAACAGTACAGATAATTTTGGTTCGCCGCATAAGATTAGGGGTTTAGGGGTTGAGGAAAAGCTTGGGGTTTTACCCCCATAACCTGCAATTGGGAAGCTTTCAATATCCCAATTCACATGTGTTTCATATCACTAATTTGCTAAGTAAAGATACTTTATTTAATCTGACTTTTTAAGGCATTTACCCAAATCCCAAAAGTCCCTGTCAGTTGTCAGCGATGCACTGAGTTTCGACACTTCGACAGGCTACTTCGGCTGCGCTCAGTACAAGTCAGTGCGGCGCTGCGCGGCAATCGAGTTTCGACTGCGCTCAACTGCCGCGAAGTCGAGATTCAACTACCGCTTGTCGAAGTGTTGTTTTTTCTAACTCCTAACTCTTGTACAGACGCGATTAATCGCGTCTCTACTCCTGACTTTTGATAGATTAAACCACGGCAACTTGTTCTTTCTGTGCCATCGCCAACATCAGGTCAACTACACGATTTGAGTAGCCCCATTCGTTGTCATACCAGGCAACTATCTTGAAAAAGTTCGAGTTCAATTCAATTCCAGCACCCGCATCGAAGATACTAGAGTGGGTATCGCCTTGAAAATCAGTCGATACAACTTCTTCGTCTGTGTATCCCAAGATACCTGCTAACGCCCCTGACGCTGCTTGCTTCATCGCCGCACAAATTTCTTGGTAACTGGTAGCTTTAGCAGTCTTGAAAGTTAAATCAACCACAGAAACATCGGGGGTGGGAACTCGGAATGCCATACCGGTTAACTTGCCCTTCAACTCCGGCAAAACCAATGCCACGGCTTTAGCTGCACCAGTAGAAGAGGGAATAATATTCTGGGCTGCACCTCGGCCACCCCGCCAGTCTTTTTTACTGGGGCCGTCTACAGTTGACTGGGTAGCAGTCATGGCGTGAACTGTAGTCATCAATCCTTCAGTCAACCCAAAGTTATCATTGATCACCTTAGCAATGGGAGCCAGACAGTTTGTAGTGCAACTGGCATTAGAAACGATTAGATCTTTACTAGGGTCGAATAAGTGATGATTGACACCCATCAGCAAAGTAGGAACATGATCAGGGTCTTTGGTAGGAGCAGAAATTATTACTCTCTTTGCACCTGCCTTGAGGTGATTTGCTGCCCCTTCATATCCAGTGAAAAGCCCCGTAGATTCTACAACATAATCTACACCCAGTTGTCCCCAAGGTAACTCTGCTGGGTTCCTCACTGACACGCAAGGAATAAAATGTCCGTCAATAACGATACCGTCTTCTTTCGCTTCAACCTTGCTTTTCAGCATACCGTGGGTTGAATCGTATTTAAATAAATAAGCGAGGTTATCTGGCGGTACTAAGTCGTTAATCCCTACAAACTCGATATCGGGGTGATCGATGCCAGCACGCAGCACAAGTCGCCCAATCCGACCAAACCCATTGATACCAACTTTCAATTTACTCAAGATTAAACCTCCTGTTGTGGGAAGTTGAACAAAAACAGAAAGTTAAAAGTCAAAATAAATTGCCTTTTACTCTTTACTTTCTGATCCTGACAGTCTTAAGTTGGCTAAAGCATATTTAGCTGGCATCTTTTAAGGTTTCCACAACCGATCCAAAAATCCTCACAATTGCTCTGACTAATTGTAGCGAAGCACTACATTTTATGCTGGCTTCAACACATTTTTGACATCGGTAAATCTTTCTTAGTTGCTTTGGATAGTAGAAATGCGATCGCAGTTGGTCAAGGTTTTTTTACGAGCAATAACTTCTAAGGATGAGGGGAGCGATCGCTTATGGTAGACTATTTAGAATAATAAACTACCAAAAAACGATACCAAAACCTATTACTGTCACGTAGCATACTTGACAGTACTTTAGTTCCAGCATAAGGCATCTTGATTAGTGATGGCGCAAACTTTTTCAACATAAGCACACTACTCTAGTTATAATTTCCTATAAGTTGAAAAAACTCTTAAGATTTAGCGTAATTATTGCGCTTCTCTCACACCGATTAGCTGAAAAACACATTAGGAGGAATATCTATGGCGCTTGTACCAATGCGGCTGCTTCTGGATCACGCGGCTGAGAACGGTTACGGCATCCCAGCTTTTAACGTTAACAATTTAGAACAAATTCAAGCGATCATGAAGGCGGCGGCAGAAACAGATAGCCCCGTAATTTTGCAAGCTTCTCGTGGCGCTCGTAATTATGCAGGAGAAAACTTTCTTCGCCACCTAATTTTGGCAGCGGTAGAAACCTATCCTGAGATTCCTATTGTCATGCACCAAGATCATGGTAATGCTCCTTCTACTTGCTACTCAGCAATGAAGAATAATTTTACCAGTGTGATGATGGATGGTTCTCTAGAAGCTGACGCTAAGACACCAGCGAGCTTTGAGTATAACGTCAATGTTACCCGTGAAGTAGTAAACGTAGCTCATTCCTTGGGTGTTAGTGTTGAAGGCGAACTAGGTTGCTTGGGTTCTTTGGAAACAGGTGCTGGTGAAGCTGAAGATGGTCATGGATTTGAAGGTACACTCGACCATTCTCAACTACTAACTGACCCCGACCAAGCAGTTGATTTTGTCGAAGCAACCCAAGTAGACGCTTTGGCAGTGGCTATTGGCACTAGTCACGGTGCTTACAAGTCTACCCGCAAGCCAACTGGCGAAATTTTGGCAATCAGCCGGATTGAAGAAATTCACCGCCGTTTGCCTAACACCCACTTGGTAATGCACGGTTCTTCTTCTGTACCTGAAGATTTACTTGCAATAATTAACCAGTATGGTGGTGCAATTCCTGAAACCTACGGCGTACCTGTAGAAGAAATTCAAAAAGGTATCAAGAGTGGTGTACGTAAAGTAAATATTGACACCGATAACCGTTTAGCAATTACTGCTGCGGTACGTGAAGCTTTGGCAAGTAATCCCAAGGAATTTGACCCCCGTCACTTCCTCAAGCCTTCTATCAAGTACATGCAGAAGGTCTGTGCTGAACGCTATCAACAATTTGGCACTGCTGGCAATGCTAGCAAGATTAAACAGGTTTCTCTGGAAGATTTTGCAGCTAAGTATGCTAAGGGTGAACTAAATATGATCACCAAGGCAGCTGCTAAAGTTTAATTTCGTTATCAAATAAATAAGCCGGGGGACTTTAATGTTACCCGGTTTTTTGTATGATATGCGATCGCTGATTAGGGATTTCCAAGAAATAAACGTAGACGCAAAGCGGCTTGCCGTAGGCTACCACAGAGGCAAGGCAGCGCGTTGGGCGGCTTTGCCGACTTGTAGCGACTGCCGCACGGAGAAGCTAGTGCGTTGCGGGGGTTCCCCCCGTTGAAGCAACTAGCGCAACACAGAGAGAGGAAGAATACAGAAGATTTTTGCGTTACAGCCATTGGGGAAAAAAATCTGTTGACTAGTTTTAATTAATATCGTGGATAGATTTGGAAGCAAACTCAAAATAGTATTTATGCCAATCTGAAAACAGATCAATACGTTCTGAACCAGCAACAGCACTGTGATTAAAGTATCGATATTTGTTTTGACCTACACTAAGTTTAGGTTTATTTGTAGAAAAATCCCAATCAGTTCTTCCTAAAAATAGGTGTTCACTATTTACCAAAAAGCCGTGCCAATGAGGTACATTTTTGTACACTCTAGCCGAAATAGAACATCTGTCACGCCAATCATCTGGTAATCTATTGATGAAATTTTTGATCTGCGTCACTCGTTGTCTACTTTCTGCCGCCCAATTAATATCGTAAGTTTCAAGCTGAAGTGATTCTAAATAATCACTATCAACAAGTAAGATTTCAACATTAATATGTGCATTTGCATAGTCCTTTAATAGTTTAGGAACTTTACCAGCAACAAAATTCCATGAAAATGTCATAGAAACTGCCAATATTTTAATTTCTACATAATTTTTACTATTGAACTCATCATTTTCAAAACATTCTCGAATACGCTTTTCCGTATCTTGAAGCGCTTCCAGATAATCAGTGTAGGGCTTCTCGTGGTGAGCTATTTTCTCTATATTATTGTTAATTTCTTTGAGTATAGAGGTCATTTCTTGACTTTGATTAGTGAGTTTTCCAAGCTGTTTGTGGGTTTCTACCTCTACTCCACTGCTTGAAACTTTAGCTTTTACCAAACGAGTGATGAGGTCAGAAACAGGTTTGCGGTAAATGATGCCAAAAATTAGCGCAACAAGATATGGTGCTGCAACATATATGTTATTAATCATGGTGTTTAGACTATGGTAATGAATTACTAATGGTTGATCAGGTTCTTAGAGAAAGTAGGCGATCGCTCCTTTACTTTCGCAATGAAGCGATCGCTGTATTGGTAATTTTAGTAAAGTGGGTAGAGTATTTTTGTGTCATAACACAAAGCAGTTTTGCGGCAAAATTATCTTTCCAGATACATTTAACGCAGGGATTCTAAAATGACTGTAGTTGTTATTAAACACAAAAGGATAATTCCCAATTTACAAAACCATTTTCCAACAAAGGGTAGTAGCATTACGAAAATATCCAAAGCTCCAAAGCTCATTGATAGAATGTAGGCGATCACGAAACCAAATATTGCTAAGAAAAAACTCTTGAGGAGCTTCGCAGTCAAGTTGAATAGAGGGGTATGCTGATTTTTCATGGTTGTGAACTTCTAAAATGGAGTTTATATGATTCAATTTGTCTTACTAGTTGTGAAAAATTTAATTACATAGCTTGTACAACATTTTCGGCTCTCCAACTGATTAATAAATTTGTATTTTTATCTACCAAAAACACAAAAACGGACGTGCGAAGCTTAAACTTCAACAACATCCGTCGTGGTTATTCCCATCGATGCGATGATCCTTAGTAGAAATTTATTCAGTTGTTTAGAATTACTCTCACACTAGGTGCAATTCATTTCAAAAAGGCATGAGGTACAGCTGTGCTGTCGTTACCTCTAAATCAACAAAGCTTAATTCCGTGTAGTATAGATGGACAAAACTGGAATCCATATTGACCACTCTGCCCACGATACGACATCGTAATATTTGCATGACCCTGCTGTAGATGAAAAGTCTCAAACAATGCACTGTTAAGCATTGTCAGAACTTGATCCACAGTTTCCAAGGTTTCCCGCCGTCTAGTTAACAGAGGAGTCTTCCAAATAGCTAAATCTTCTGGTGCAATTAGGAAATTTTGAAAATATCCATATTGGCACTCGGCTTTATACTGCCCTCGAATAGGACAGCACCGGATTTCTATAAATCCAGTAGTATTGGATTGCTGAAGCCTAACTATGTGGTCTTCGCAGGAGTTAAGGATTTGCTCTATTGGGATATCCATACACTGTAAATTTTATATTACATGTAAATAATACAAACATTTTTTCTATAATAAAAAATGTAGCGTACGCTACTGAAATAAATAAAAATGAAGATTTTTTGAAGAAAATCCAAAATTTACTGTAAAAAACCCTACTAATTAACAAGATTGCGTAAAAACAAAGTTTTGTAAAATAAATTTCTGTATTATAAATGACAAAAAAAATAAGAAAGCACCGTTTTAATGTCAATATGATTTACATATAGTATTTTATTTGTGGACAAAATAAAAATTATGAGTCAAGAAAGCGTTGAAGACCAAGCAGAACTACGGGAACTGCTGTACTTTTACTTGGACAAAATGGCAGCAACCCAGGTGGAGCTATCAGAGGGGATGGGGATTAGCCGTCCAGTTGTAATTAATTTTTTGAATAAAGGTAAGAAGCAACGATTACCAGTTGACCGTAAAAACTTGATCAAACTGTGTGAGAGTCTGCAAAAAGGTAAGGCATCCAAAAAGAAATCAAAAACAGAGTTTGAAAGTAACTCAGGAGAAATTGCATCTAATATTGACGAACTGCCTAATCCTGAAAAAATGCGTGAATTGTTGGGAAAGATCGGAGTGGACGAGTTACTAGAGTCAGCCGGGTTTTTGCCAGAAAAAACTAAAATTATTCGGGTAACTCCAGAAGTGTTTTTTCAAGTTGCTCAAGTTGTTACATTGCTTGAGTTTTTAGATTTTGAAGATTTAGTGCCTACAACCCAGGAGTTTTTAGCGATCGCCAGTAATAAAATCGCAATTGCCAGCAAAAAGCTTTTTCAAGAAAATCCTAACGATCAGGAGAATGACTACTTAAAATCTCTGATTAATAATCTCGAAAATCACCCAACACTAGGTTTAAAACTTAGACTCGAAGTAATTGACAAGCTACAGCGAACTTGGAGGAGACTTAAAGCTGGAGGCAAAACAAGCTTCACTCAGCAAGAGGCAATTAGACTGTTCATGAGCATTGCGATCAAAGAGCAAATGCCTAAAAATTTACCTAACCTTCATATTAGAGTTGAAAAAACAGAGTTCCAAACTTTATCTAAGTATATCAGTGTAGGAGAGGAGTATAAGGATCTATACCATAGGTTTGTACAAATTGGTTATCAGGCGGAATGCGATCTGAAAACTCCAGGTTCATGTTCAACAAGGCAAATAGAGGCAAAGTCCTTTGATTTACTTAATCCAGTAATTATGGCGGTGGTGACTTGTAGCTTTAGTTACAATAATCAACCTAGTGAGTTGATTGAATGGATTTATACTTCTGGAAACACAATTTTAGAGAATGCTATTGGTGCTTGTAGCTTACACATGGGCTTGACAGAAGATATAGGTAACATGAGTATATCTACAAAAACCTTAGACAGCAGCATTGATTCTCTAGTTGAAACAACTATAATTTTGGGAAAACAGCAAAAGTATCAAGGGATTTGGGTAGATCGAGACTCAATGATCACTATGCTACAAGCGACTGTCTACGCTGCTAAACAATGGCTAGTAGATCAGAGTACAAATGACAAACTCGATATAGAAATCTACGTTTCAGCGTGCAAAGCTCTTTCTGAACTGAGAAAGCGATTAACTAGAGCAAGGAAAGCTTTTCAGAATTTTCAATTTCTTGATGATGAATGTAAACCTGCTGAAATTAATAGAATTGCCGATATGGCTATGGATGAATTGAAGATAATTCCCAAATAAAAGATTTATTTTTCATATCGGATCAATTTTTATCGTTGTTATCTTCTGGCAAAACGACTGGAGTCAAGGCTATCTAATACTCAAGGCAACATCAGTAATTTAAAGTCGCTCATTGAAGAAATTAAAAAAGTACTGGAGGGCGATGAGGAAGTAAAACAAGAACTTGTTCCTATACAAGCTCTAATGCAGTCAGAAATATATTTATATGAGCTTTCTTGCGGACATGAACCAAATTTATTTGAATCCCGCCAAAGAAGCAAGTGGCTTGAATTAGAAGGATGGGATAGTAAAATTAAAAGCGCAATTAAACCAGGATCTTGCTATAAAGATCCTGGTTTGGATATTTATAAAGCCTTATCTGAAATTTATGGAAATGCCGCGCGAATAGAGTTCTACCTGAGCGATGATAAAAATACACTTGAAAAAGCCGTAGAACATTTTCTCAAAGCAGCCCACTACGCATCACGTATTGGCTCAACTCAGCGAGTAACTAGATGGTTAGCTTTAGCAGGACGAGTCGGGGTAAGACTAGGAGATGGTCAGTTGTCAATACAGGCTTTTAAGTTTGCCGATAAATTTGCTAATGCTAGTTTAACAACTGGTCACAGTGAAAATTTCCGCCAAGCTGTGCTTTCAGAAATTTCTTTGCTGCATGGAGAATATCTACTATTAATTCAGAATGACCCTACTAATGCTTTAGAGTGTTTTTTGAAAGCTCTTAAAGGCTCTGTATATTTAGGCTTAAATCGCCGTATTTGTGATGCACTATTCGATATTTTTAGGTGTTCAAAAAAGCTGGGTAATTTCAGCACTAAAAAGGGGTTTACAAAGGTATTTATGGGAGAAGAACAGTTAATTGAATCAAATAAAGGCAACTTAAATCCAACAGGTAATCGCACCTCTGAGAAAGTTTTAGATTTGTTGTGTTACCTATGGAGTAGAGAAAATAATCCTAGCTGGTTCCAAGTACAGGGTGAGTTCTCTAAACTTGCCACAGATATTTGGCAAGGATGGCATAGTGATACATCTAAGCCTGGAACAACTACAAAACATCCCATCGCCAAACGGATTGAAAACGAATCTTGGCTTTGTCAAATTAATTGAAAGGTATAAAGAATTGGTATAGTATACTAGCAGTTGGGGTCAAAAAAGTGCATCATATTCGATGGTTGCCACTTTGATCTCACAAAGTGCGATCGCCTGTGGTTTGGCAAACTCATTAATTGGATTTTGTATTGATCTCATAACATGACTGTTCACGAAAATCGAGAAGCATTTATTCCCTATAACCGCACCGATATTATCAAACTTTGCCTGCAAGATGGTCAGTTAGATCAAGCTGAGACAGAAACATTTAAAGAGTTTTGTCAAATCTTATCTGCATATTACCACTTTCGCTTTTATCACACTTTAGAAATTATCAAAGACAACTACATACCCTTCAACCCCAACGCAGATATCCAACCCTTAACTCCACCCACATTTGATCAATATGATCAAATGGAGTTAAAAGTGGTTGATGCATTTAAAAATATTGTCGAAAGAGCTAATTATATTCTTTTACCTCAACCACTTGTACAACGAGCATTAGATACAAAATCTCTAATTGATTTAAAAACACAAGTTGATTTTGATGAATTTGATCGATTCATCTGCTATTATCGGGGCGATACTCAGAAGAAAATTTCAGTCAAAAAATTCTTCTTTTGGCAAGAAGAAAAAACTATTGATGTTTTTGAGCGAATTGTATTACTGGTTAAATTCAAAGAATCAGATTATTTTAGGAATAAAAAAGATAAAATCAAAGATTTAAAATTTATTCCCGGTAAAATGTATGTCTACTTCTACAAAAATATTCCCAAACTAGATATTGACTTGCTCTTTCCTAATGTAGCAACGAGTATGACCTGGAAAGATCGATTGCTATTTGGGATTCCTGCCATTGGTGCGGCAATTCCGCTAATATTAAGAGCATTGCCAAACTTATTATTGCTGCTGGCTGCGATTTTATTGGTGCTAAAAGTACCATTTTTTATCGAATCATTAGATGTAGAACCAGATAAAGTCCGTAATGTGATGCCCGTTTTAGTCGCAACTCTATCATTAGCGATCGCTTTGGGCGGATTTGCCTTTAAGCAATATACTAATTACAAAAACAAAAAAATCAAATTTCAAAAAGATGTCACAGAAACACTTTTTTTCAAAAACTTAGCTAACAACGCTAGTGTGTTTCAAATGTTCATCGATTTAGCTGAAGAAGAAGAGTGTAAAGAAATAATTCTGGTGTATTATCATTTACTCACTAGCCCGATTCCACTCAATCCTCAACAATTAGATGCTTGCATAGAAACTTGGATGGAAAAGAAACTAGGAACTACAATCAATTTTGATATTCAAGGGCCATTGAATAATTTAGAAAATATTTGTGGCAAAGTGAACACAAATGGCAAAACAGCGCCTGAAATTCCTTTATTAACTTATGATGACCAGGGATGTTGTCATGTTCTTCCTTTAGAGGATGCTAGGAGAGTAATTGATTATGTTTGGGATAATGCCTTTTTATATAATGGGATAAATTTGTAATCAAGATTCAATATATTTCTTTTAGCCCTTTTAAGGTAAGAGAGCGATTAGAAATCGCGGCTACACAGACAGGACGCGTAGCGGCTTCCCGGAGGGAAGGCCACCTTCGTGGGTTGAAAACCTTGATTTTGTGTTAGTCCGCGTAGGCGGACTTTGCTTGTGTAGTAGCGAATTATATTCGCCCAAAACTTTTCAAACATCCTCTTGTTTTTTCTCAGCGATCTCTGTGCCTCTGCGGTTTAAAAGTAATTTATTTAACCACAGAGACGCTGAGAACGCAGAGTCAATCTCATTATTGGTTATATATGTATAATTCCAAATTAATGAATCGACGATCTTTTCTACGAGGTACAACTGGACTGGTACTTTCGCAGTTATTAGTTGGATGTGGTAGTAAAAACCAGATAAAACTAAATGTGCAGTTATTGAAAGGTTCTATTCCCAGTCAAGTAGTTAATGAATTTCGTAAAAGCTTACAACAGAAGGTGCAGTTAAAATTTGCCCCAGTTGAACAAATACAAAATTTATTTCAGCAATTGCAAGGTTGGCAAAAACAACCAAAAACCACTCAAGAACCGATTTGGAGTCGTTTTGTACCATTTAGGCAATCTCCAACTCCTGTAGCTGATTTAGCCACTTTAGGAGATTATTGGCTCAAAACTGCAATTGAACAAAAACTGATTCAGCCGTTAGAAGAGACAGAGATTAGACAGCTAAAACATTGGTCTGCTTTGGATGAAAGATGGCAAAAATTAGTAACACGCAATGAGCAAGGCAACCTGGACACTCAAGGAAAAATTTGGGCTGCACCTTACCGTTGGGGTAGTACAGTAATTATTTATGATCGTGACAAATTTCAAAAGTTAGGATGGAAACCACAAGATTGGAGTGATTTATGGCGAGATGAACTGCGATCGCGCATTTCGTTGTTAGATCAACCAAGAGAAGTCATTGGTCTAGTTTTGAAAAAACTAGGAAAATCATACAATACAGAAAATCTGGACACAGTACCAGACTTAGAAAAGGAACTCAGAACATTAAATCAACAAGCAAAGTTCTACAGTTCCAATAACTACTTAGAACCTCTAATTATGGGTGATACTTGGTTAGCAGTTGGTTGGTCAAGCGATGTAATACCAATTCTAGGACGTTATCCGCAACTTGCAGCCGTTGTGCCTCAGTCAGGAACAGCAATCTGGACTGATTTGTGGATTCGCCCTACAAATATTGCTAAGAGTGATTTATCATCTCAATGGATTGATTTTTGTTGGCAACCAGACATCGCTAAGCAAATTGCTCTTTTGACTAAAAGTAATTCACCAATTTCTACTAATATTGTTCCTACCGATATCCAAGAACCCTTACGAAACCTGTTACAGAATAATAGTGAAGTTTTTGCCAAAGGTGAATTTTTGCTTCCTTTACCTCCATTAGTGGCAAAACAGTACGAGTCTTTATTCACCAAAATAAAGGCTTAACGAGGATTGGAGAAATGTCCTTAACCCATGCCATTTTTTATAAAGAGCGCAACATCCCTAACATATTCTGAGTATTCATTTGGATATTGCATAAGGTTGGACTTGTATTGAAGTTACACGTATAAGTCGCCAACATATCTTTTTGATAATTGAAAACTCGAACGTTATAACCTTCCTTCCGTACTTGGCTACCCAAGCGATTGACAAAACTGTAGCGCTCCAGATAGTTTAATAAACTCCAAATTTGCTGATTTACTATTAGGTCTACTCGACTAGGTTCTTGCTCAGATGCTGGATATGCTATCCAATTATCCAACAGCTTATTTTCAGAGTTTTCTTGCGCCCACCATAAACTAGGAGTGGTTAATCCTTTGAGGCTAATAGTGTTAGCCGTAATTACACCACTATTTGGCTGAGTCAATAACTCTAGTTGTAATGGAGCCTTTGAAGGCTGCGGAACCAATGGCGTTTCTGCTAATGAAGATGAGATGGGTAAAAGGGAAGTTGTAGTCAGACTAATAGCTACTAATAGTGAAAGTGATGTTTTACGACCAAACAGTTTGTATTTAAGCATAAACTATAGAAATATTTGAGAAAGTCTCAGTTCCTCGACTTCTTTAAGAAGTAGGGGATCTTGTTGTTTACGAAATAAGTTCGTAGTCAGGACTTTAATCCTGAACTTGGGCGCTACCCTGCGGGAACG
Source organism: Chroococcales cyanobacterium (assembly GCA_038259655.1). GTDB lineage: Bacteria > Cyanobacteriota > Cyanobacteriia > Cyanobacteriales > Nostocaceae > Halotia. Next base: position 4,370 of record JBBSOP010000036.1, on the reverse strand, counting down.
CTGCGCGAACAACGTTCACTACAAACCAGCAGGTAATAGTTTTATAGCCAAACAAAAAGCAGATTCAGTATATTGAGCTAATTAAATTGTAGAATATGACAGTTGTATTCAGCCGCGAACGTTGATTGAGCGTTATACTTTGCCCGAAATGGGCGACCTGTGGACGGAATCTTATAAATTAACAACCTGGCTACAGGTAGAGATTGCAGTCTGTGAAGCCCAAGCCCAACTGGGTTATATCCCATCTAGTGCAGTTGAGGAAATTAAAACCAAGGCAAATTTTGACCCCAAGCGGGTACTAGAAATTGAGGCAGAAGTCCGTCATGACGTGATTGCGTTTTTAACGAATGTTAATGAATACGTCGGTGATGCCGGACGCTATATTCACCTTGGTTTAACCAGTTCAGATGTGCTAGATACGGCTTTAGCGCTGCAATTGGTTACAAGTCTAAATGTGTTGTCACAGCGCCTAGAAGATTTGATTGCGGCAATTCGCCAAAAGGCGCACGAACATCGGTATACAGTCATGGCTGGCCGATCGCATGGTATCCACGCTGAACCAATCACCTTTGGTTTTAAGTTGGCTGGGTGGTTGGCAGAAGTTTTGCGACATCAAGAACGCCTGAAAATTCTGGGACAAACGATCGCCGTCGGTAAAATTTCTGGTGCGGTGGGAACCTACGCCAATATTGAACCCCGTGTAGAAGCGATCGCTTGCCAAAAACTCGGACTCCAACCCGACACAGCCTCAACACAAGTGATTTCCCGCGATCGCCATGCCGACTATGTGCAGCAATTAGCCTTAATCGCCGCATCTATTGAGCGTTTTGCTGTGGAAATTCGCAATCTGCAAAAAACAGACGTTCTAGAAGTCGAAGAATTTTTTGCTAAAGGTCAAAAAGGCTCCTCCGCCATGCCACACAAGCGTAATCCCATTCGTTCAGAACGACTGACAGGAATGGCGCGACTGGTAAGAAGTCATGCAGGTGCAGCCTTAGAAAACGTTGCCCTTTGGCACGAACGCGATATTTCCCATAGTTCTGTAGAACGGGTAATTTTGCCAGATGCTTGCATTTTGACGCATTTTATGCTGGTCGAGATAACCGAATTGGTGAAAAACCTATTGGTTTATCCAGAGAACATGGCCAGAAATCTCAATTGCTATGGTGGTGTAGTATTTAGCCAAAAAGTGCTACTCGCCTTAGTAGAAAAGGGAAGTAGCCGAGAAGAAGCTTATGCGATCGTTCAAGAAAATGCCCACGCCGCTTGGAACAAACCAGAAGGCGATTTCCATAACTTGATTAGTAAAGACTCGCGTGTTACCCAAAGGTTGTCTTCAGCAGACATTGAGGCATGTTTTGATCCTCAGCAACATCTCCGGCATTTAGAAGATGTTTATCAAAGGTTGGGTATTTAAATTGATTGGGCACTTGTACTGAGCGTAGCCGAAGTATGGGGCAAGTGGGCATGGTTATTTTCTTTTCAACCGTATTGCATGTCAAAAGAAAATAAAGATACTAAATATTTTTAGTGTTGTATTGCTTAAAAACAATGGTTTGATGCTGCAATTGTCAAAACTCGTGGGTAGTATAAATAACAAATATTGGCTTATTTATTAACCCTTGAGTGCCGTGATGATTGAAATCTTGGCCATGCTTTCTGCCTCCGCCGCAGCTGGAATGAGAATAGGCATACCTCTATTATTCATTGGACTGTTACAAGGCAGTAACTTATGGTCACAAGTCCCAATTTTATCTCATATTTCCTCGCCGCTATTGTTAGGCTGCCTCACCAGTTGGTCGTTAGTTGAATTATTTGCCTCAAAAAAGCTATGGGGACAGAGAATATTACAAATAATTCAATTATCCCTGTCTCCACTCGTAGGAGCAATTATGGGGTTAGCAGTCGCCTCCGCAACAGCAGCACCTAACTGGCTCATTGCCTTAATTGGAGGTTTATTTGCTTTAGTACTGCAATTAGTTCAAGTTGGGTGGTTCTACCGCTTGCGTGGCTTACCATTGTGGGCAGTTTTTCTTCAAGATACCTTGTGCATTGCTTTAGTGTTTTTTGCCTTTGATGCGCCTAGACAAGGAGGAGTAATTGCTTTGATTCTTCTCTGGTTGGCAGTATTGAGTGTAAAGCAGTGGTATGACTGGTATCACAAAGGTAAGAGGTATATAAATAAAGGCAATTGAACTCGTACTAAGTTGCTATAATTTGTTGATATGCTTGAATAATTTGCCGAGCGATCGCATCCCAACTAAAATGCTGTAATGCATAATTTTGGGCATTTAATCCGCGCTGTTGGCGTTCTTGAGGATTTTGCAAAGCTTCTTTGATTAACTCTACAAGTGCTTGTACATCTGTTGCACCCACCCACCCGGAATTACTATTAATTATCTGCTGATAAATATGCACTTGGTCGGAGATAACTACAGGTACTCCTGCTACCATCGCTTCAGCTACAGCAATGCCAAAATTTTCATAATATGAAGGCAAGACAAATAAGTCAGCAGCTTGTAGTAAACTAGCTTTTAAATCGCCGCTAACAAAACCAGTAATTGTAGTGTGCGATCGCAGAGGTGAATTTTCAATTTCCAATCTTATCTTTTGTTCATAATCTGGATCTTGGGGATTTGTCCCAGCCAAAACAAAATGAAAATTGCACCCGATAGCTAATAGTTTTTCTAAAGCTGGAATTAGTAAATCTAAACCCTTTTTTGGGTCAATCCGCGACATAAACAGTACCAACGGCACATCTTCAGGTATTGCCAACTGACTGCGTACTACATTTCCCCTCTTCTCATTACTCAAGGAAGGTATAACACCCAAAGAAATTACCAAATCTTGCGTAACTACTCCAAATCGTTCTGAAATTTTTGCTTCTTGTTCACTAGTAAAATGAATTGCTGCTGCACCAGCTAAATTGTGACGTTCTAAAATTGCCACATAAAGCTGTTTTAATTGTTTTTTCTTACGTAAATCAGCCGGATCAAGAGTACCCAAAGGACGCAAAATATAAGGTAGTTTTTGCTGACGACACACAGTAGCAGCAGCACTACTTATAGGAGAAAAAAGAGCATGAATATGTGCTAAATCAAATTCATCTGCATGAATTTTTAGCCATTGTAATAAATCAAGCGAAAATTTGTAGCGACGAAACGGCGCGCAATGAAAATAAATTATTTCATAGCCATCTTGTTTAATCGCTCTATTTAAAGGAACATCCAGAGATTTTTGACCATTATCCCCATTACTATCAGTCGTCAGGATTGTAACTTTTACTCCCTCTTTTGCTAATGCGGGAGCTAGTCCTAGTACCATTTGACTAGGACCGCCGTAAATTAGGGAAATTGAAGGAACAATTTGTAAAATTTTCATGGTTTTGTCAGTTGTCAGCGATGTGCTGAGCGTAGTCGAAGTAGCTTGTCGAAGTGTTGTCAGTTGTTATTTGCTACTGACTAAAGTCCAGTTTTACAGAAATAACTATATAGCAATTCTAAATGAGTCGTGAAAATCTCTGATTCCTCTCTCTGCGAACTCTGCGCCTCTGTGGTTAGGTTATTTTACAAATGATTTAGGACTACTTTACCGAGCGCCCTTTGACTTACTTCGACTACGCGGTAGTTGAATCTCGACTACGCGGCAGTTGAGCGCAGTCGAAGTGTCGAAACTCAGTACAAGTCGCTCAGCAACCAAAGCCAAAGTGCTAGCTCCTACCTTCATTCACTAATTCTTGATAAAACTCAAATTGCTGTTTTGCTAAAGCTTTATTTGTATATTTAACCATTGCTTTTTGATAACCCATTTCACCGAGAGATTGGGCAAAATCTGGCTTCTCTATCAACTGCATTAAGCAATTAGCCAATGCACTAGCATCACCTTCAGGAAAAACTAAACCAGCATCACCGATGACATGGGGAATTTCACCAGAGTCAGAACCAATCACAGGTACTTGACAAGCCATTGCTTCAATGATGACATGACCAAATTGTTCTTTCCAGCCAACAGAAGTTAAGGTTTTAAACTTGTAGGTTGTTTCTGAAGGCAGCACTAAAGTACTCATTAAATTTATATAATTGGTAACTTCATTATGCGGAACGCTTTCTACTATCAACAACCTTTCTTTTATATTATTTTCCGTTGCTATTTTAATTAATTCTTCTTGCAGTAGCCCACGTCCTAGTAGTAGTAACTTCCAAGGTTTATCTTGTAAAGAAATTAAGGCTTTTAACAAAGTTAACAAACCCTTTTCCTGAACAAATCTCCCTACAAAGCCTACTACAAAATCATTGGAGTTAATACCTAACTTAGCTGCTAGCTCCGGTTGGCATTTTGGTGTAAATAAACTTTCATCTACACCAAGTTGT
>JBBSOP010000035.1:0-17690 GCA_038259655.1 Chroococcales cyanobacterium | reverse complement strand
TAAGGCAGCAGAAGCCTTTAGCCAAGAAATTTTACCCCAGTTTGCTACCCCTGGATGGAATCACGAAGCGTTAACATTATCGCCAAAGAAGCTAGTAGTAAACACTTTAGATGTAGCTACACCCACTGCTTCTGACGCAGGCTAATATTTTGTCAACAGTCAGTAGTCAATAGTCAGTAGTCAATAGTCAGTAGTCAATAGTCAATAGTCAATAGTCAGTAGTTATTAAAGAACTGTTGACTTTTGGCAACTGACCAAGTACAGCGCTTCTGAGTTGTGTGCAATACACTCCAGTAAAGAAAAGGGGCTAGGGACTAGTACCGCAAGGCGGAAGTCAAAAAGCTCTAAGTTTGGACTTTGCTAGCTGTTTTGAATAGTAAACTTATTTGCGCCGACATACACTAAAGTGGTGTATTTCATTCATCAGAAAACCGCTAGAGTGATTTTTTTTGATGGGGGAGAGTGAACAACTACAAAAATATTAAATATCTTAATATAGCGATCGCCAGGTAGTTTAGGACATCACCTGATTATAAAAGTTAGACACCAAAAGGCTTTAAAGCCTATTTATTGTTCCCTGCGATATATAGCATTACTAGTGCAGCACGGCGGAAATAAACAGACCATTAAAAATCGATGATAAGCCTATAAAATAAGCATTTTGACTTTACTAGTTATAGAAAAATTATTTACTAAAACATCTTGGATGGTCAACTTTACAGTTTGCAAGTGGAATTTTGTTTCCACGACCATCCAAGTGATGTCAAAATTAGCTGATATTGCTGGTAGCATCTAGTACGCTTCTGCTCCAGAAGTTGTTTCTCAATGTTCAATGTAGCCTTTGTAATTGGAATGAACATAAGGGCAAAAACCCTTTGTCTTCCCTTGTGAATGTCCTGATAAACATAACAGATTGAACATTGAAATTTTTCAGTCAAAGAAATTACCCGATTACATGCAATCTGTTTGTGGTGGTCAAACAGATTGGTCAGACTGAGCAGCAAGCGCATGTTGCTGGTAACGACTTACTGCTTATTGATCGGGGGTAGGAACTGATGACCTGGGCTGGTGTGTCAAAATCCGCTAATACTTGCTATTGTTGACAAGCTTAGCGACAGTTCCCACAGTAGATGCCTGTAGGACATGGCTGCTTTTCTTGAGAGATGGAAAATTGCTTTAGCTGACTCGATTAATCGACTCTGCTGGTAAGCAAATAAGATTATCCCCTTGGGTGAGAATTAAACCGCGTTGACGCAACTTGCCCATTAAGCGGGTGACAGTAACGCGAGTCGAACCAATAGCGCTACCAATTTGAGCATGGGTAAGAGGGAAGGGTAAACAATAGCCGCGAATCACATCGGGGTCTGTTTCACTCATGGACGGCTCTCCATATTCCTCAATCAACAATGTGAGAAATCCTAAGAGTCGGTCAATTGTGCGCCTTTGTCCCAAGGCACTCAGCCACAGCAGTTTACGCTGATGCTGATACCTAAAGGCATCCATAACTTCACGACGGAAGTGAGGCCAGTTGTCTAAGTCATGCCAGTACATCCACAGCACAGCAGTTTGGTCTACATGAGCGTATGACTGGAGCGTGAATGGTGACTGAGCAACAATTTCAAATGGTTGTCCGGCTCCCACAAAACCCAAGAAAGCTTCTTCTGGAGTTCTGTTGATTCGTCGAGACGTTAGCTGACTGGCAGTAGCGCTGACTTGAGCAGTTCCTACCATGCGGATTGCACCCCTTTGCACCAAATACAGCAATCCAGGTCTGGCTGGAATGCGTTCATCTTTGCTAAAGGTGCGGCAGCGGTAGTGTTCTTGAGCCCAATCAAGAATTCGTTGCCAAGTCAAAAAAGGCCGTGATGCCTCAGAAAAAGAAGATGGAGATTGCATAGGTAACAAAGAGCGTTCGGCTGAAGACAAAGACGTTATAAAAAGGTGCAAGGAGTGTCTTTGTGTTGGCGGTTTCGGCTTAACGCCTAACAGCGCCAGCCATCCAAAGAGCAGAAAGCAAATTGCTCTCTCCTTTTTGTTATACTTCCTACTGTACAATGATGGTAGTAAAGTTTACTCTTTATTCATCAAATATTTATCAAATTTTATGCAGTTCTCATTTTTCTTCATCTAGATTAATCTTATATCTAAAGACAGATGACAGAAAATCCGGAAAAAAAGGTTTTAATTTATTTATTTATAACTACGTGCATCATAGCTTACTAGTAATCAAATACACAGCAATCAAACAGCTAATGTATAGTCAAATTACAAAAGCTATAAGTACTTACGCTTATGAAAGAAAAAGTACAAGCATAGATAATAAAAAAACTCCTCTATACAAAGATAGAGATAGTAAAAAAATTTTATATATCTCAGGTATTGCTTTACAGGTATCAAAATCTCATAATTTGCAACCTATGGAGGTAGCCAATGGCATTGCCTCTTGTTTATTAAAGACCTGTGACGGTGTTTTTAGTATCCAAATTGTTCCTCCGGGTTGGATTCATTTAGAAGTGAGTGCGCCTTTTGTAGCGGCTTGGTTAGAAAGTCTCGTCATGGGTATAAATATAAAGGAGCAGAAAAGTAGGGAAGAATTATTAACATCCAATGCCCAGATCGATAATTCTGACCACTTGTTTACAATTCAATATGCTCATGCACGTTGCTGTTCTCTAGTGCTGCTAGCTCATCGAGAGGGATTAATTAAGCTTAAGGAACCACTACCAGATACTAGCCCAGCTTGTTGGAGTGTAATTTTTCCAGAGCAAATACCTTGGCTAAAATGTGATGGCAAACTTTGCCTAAATCATCCAGACGAAAGTCGTTTAATTACCGAGTTAGTGAAAGTTGTAGACGCTTTGGAGTGTAACGATATCGGTAGTTGGGAAAAAGCGGGGCTAAATTTGAGTCAAGCGTGGGAAAACTTTTGGTGTAAATGTCACATTTGGGGTGAAGTAAAAACTTTATCTCCAGACTTAGCCCAAGCTAGACTAGGATTGTTGATGGCTACTCAGTCTGTGTTAAGGTTTTTGCTGGTCGAAAAGTTGGGAGTTTTAGCTTTGATGGAGTTATGAGTAAGGAAAAACTCACTCTATAATTTTTAATCCTCAACAGTGTTTTTCATGCACAAAGTAAAAACTTCATATAATATCTATTGACTCATGTAATCACCTCAGTTATATTTACAGGTGTGTGAGGAGCGAACCAGCAAGAGCACCGAGACGAAACACGGCCAGTCGTCGGTGCTCTTTCTGATTTCATCTAGTTTTGTAGAGGGCAGATATAAAAAATTGCCCTTACGACAATAACAATTTTTTGATTGCAGTTGCGGCTCCATCTTCTTCAACTTTAGGAGCTACCCACTGAGCAACTGCCTGAACTGCGGCTGGTGCGTTGCCCATAGCTACACCAATGCCAGCATATTCCAGCATTTCTAGATCATTGAAGTTATCACCAATAGTCATAACGTTGGTGCTTTGTAATCCTAATAATTCTTCAGCTAAATAACGTACAGCAGTTCCTTTGTTTACAGAGGCGTTAGTCGCTTCAAAAAAAGTGGCAACGGATGTTGTTAGGTAAAGTTCAGCGGGTGTATATTGACGGCGCAAGTTTCCTAATAAATCATTAATCACCTCTGTATCGTCGCATAAAGCTAAAACCTTGGTTGGTTCATTATTTAGAACTTGACGCAAATCGCCTACGGGAATTGGGGTAATGCCAGAACGTTGTGCATAAATTTGGGTTTCTCTAGTTAATTCCCGTACATATAGCTGGTCATTGATATAGAAGTGAACAGATAAAAGCGATCGCAACTGCGGCTGTTCAAAATAGTCTAGTAGTTGGTGGGCAATTTCTCTAGAGACAGCCAAATGCCGATGAATTTTTTGATCGATAGGATCTTGAATCCAGGCTCCTTGGTAAGCCATTAATGGTAGAACAGAGCTAATTTCTTGGTGGAAGCGTAAGGCTGAACAATACATGCGCCCAGTGGCAATTGCTACTTGAATATTACGTGCTTGCACTGCTGCGATCGCTTGTTTGACAGGTTCGCTTATGGTGTTAGACTCTCCAGAAATCGTCCCATCTATATCTAAAACCAGTAATTTAATGTCTTTGGCAGTTATGGATTGATGACTAGTAGATGCTTGATGCATAAATTTCACAGCTGTCAAAATTGTGTTAACTAGAAAATTGTGGGACGAAACAATTGAGATGTTAATAACTGATTTATCGACCTTCCATAATCAAAAACATGAGATTAAAGCCCTAATAACTGCAAAAATTCATTTTTTATGATGAAATTACTACTTAAATCCCCAGGTAGGGCATTGATTTTTTCAGTAGATAGACGGTCTACTTAAAAGATACTTATACATCATTCCCACGACTCATGAAAAAACTTTGGACACTGCTGGCAGTAGTCAGTTTGACTATGGCCGCTTGCAGTACGCCTCAAAATCAAAGCTTATCCCCAGATCCTGAAGTAACAGCTACTTCTGCCGCAGCTAAAGATAAGAAAACTCAAAATCAGCTTTTAGTTGTAACGACTGTAGCTCCTTTAACTAATATTGTGAGTAATATTGCAGGCGATCGCGTTAAAGTTCAAGGCATAATTCCTGAAGGTACAGATTCCCACACTTTCGAGCCTCGTCCTTCAGATGCCGATGTCTTATCTAAGGCTAATTTGATTATTGTTAATGGGTTACATTTGGAATCCCCTACAGAAAAACTAGCAAAATCTTCTAAAGCTCAAGACACCAAAATTTATGAACTGGGTGATAATACTATTACTCAAGACAAGTGGCTATTTGATTTTAGCTTCCCTAAAGACAAGGGAGATCCTAATCCTCATTTATGGGTGAATCCCAAGTATGCCGAAGCTTACGCCAAACTAGCAGCTAAACAGCTAACAACTCTAGACCCTGCTGGGAAAGATTACTATGCCGCTAATCTGAAAAATTACTTGCAACGCTTAGATGCCCTAGATCAGGCAACCCGTGAGGTTGTAGCGAGTATTCCTGCCAAAAACCGCAAACTTCTGACTTACCATGACTCTTGGGCTTACTGGGCGCGAGAATATGGCTTTGAAGTGATTGGTGCTATCCAACCTTCAGATTTTAAGGAACCTTCTGCTCAAGATGTAGCAAAGCTAATTGATCAAATTCGCAAAGTAAATGTTCCTGCTATTTTTGGTTCTGAAGTCTACCCTAGTAAGGTGGAGGAGCAAATTGCCCGTGAAGCGAAGGTGAAAATAGCGAATACGGCTGATGATGAGTTACCTGGACAGGGTTCAGCTAATGCCATGCAAGACACTAACCCTGAACACACTTACATCGGCATGATGGCTAACAATATGCGGATTATTGCGGAAAATCTTGGTGGAAAGCCAGAGTTAGTTAAAAATGTCAACACTGCTAATGTAGTGGGACCAACGGCGAAAGATAACAAAACTTCTAAATGATAAACAAAAACGAGAAGTAGCTGGAAATGCTGCTTTTGTTACCAAAGAAATGGGTCTAAAGCCCCGTGCTTCTAGCACGACTTTAAAGTAATGAGTAATGAGTGGATGAAAAATGGGTATTTACTCATTACTTCTTACTTATTACTTATTACTCCAGAATCCCCGATCGTTTACGGCGGGGAGTATGTCAATTGGTCTTAACTGTGCATTCCGCTTTCGGTAAAGGTTATTTGTGTTTAATGGAAGAACCACTACTAGAAGTTAGAAATTTATCCTGTGGCTATCAGAACCAACCTGTCTTTACAAAGGTCAACTTATCCTTGTACCTTGGTCAACTTTCTGGCTTAGTAGGGCCTTCAGGAAGCGGTAAAAGTACCTTAATTAAGGCAATTTTAGGTTTAGTTCATCCTTGGGCTGGAGAAGTTTGGTTTCGAGGAAAACGTTTAAAGCCTGGACAACCGCCGCCGCGAGTGGGTTATGTACCTCAAGTAGAAACGGTGGATTGGACTTTTCCTGTCACTGCTGAACAGGTGGTAATGATGGGACGTTACCGACAGCAGAAATTTTTGCCTTGGGCTTCAAGAAGCGATCGCACCGCTGCAAGAGTTCTCTTAGATCGTGTTGGTGTTGGTCATGTAGCCCATCAACCCATTGGTAGTTTATCCGGTGGACAACAGCAAAGGGTTTTTTTAGCCCGCGCTTTGGTGGGAGAACCAGAAATTGTGCTTTTAGATGAACCGACAAGTAGTTCAGACTTACACGTTCAGCATGAACTATTACATCTATTGGCAGATTTAAATCAGCAAGGCTTAACCATCCTGCTTTCCACCCATGATCTCAACTCGGTGGCTACTCATTTGCCTTGGGTAGTGTGTTTCAATCATGGCTTGATTTGTCAAGGTCAACCTATCGATATCTTTACTCCTGCTAACCTTGAGCGTACTTTCGGCGCAGAAATGGTTGTGTTCTATCAAGAAGATCGAATTTTAATTGCTAGTGGTGGTACTTCCCTGCGCCATCAGATGCAGCGCAACTTACCTGCTAGATTACTTTAAGATTACTTTCGGTGCGTTAGGCGATCGCTAACGCACCATACCAAACACAAGTTTTACGCCACATCAAAGTTTGTCTGATTTGAACCAATTTTTATGGATTTTCTACTTGCACCTTTTCGCTATGACTTTTTCAGCCGTGCTGTCTTAGTAGGGATGATGGCGGGGTTATTATGTGGCGTTATGGGTGTCTATATTACAACCCGGCGGATGAGCTACATTGCCCACGGTCTATCTCATGCTATTTTGGGTGGCGCTGTCTTGAGTTATGTCTTGGGGCTTAATTTCTATATTGGCTCTGGAATTTGGGGATTTGGGGCTGCCTTATTAATTCAATACTTGACGGGACGCAAAGTTTACTCAGATGCAGCTATTGGTATTGTGACTACTGCTAGTTTTGCTTTAGGGGTAGCGGTTATTAGTACCTACCGCAGGTTCAGCCAAAATTTTGAAGCGGCTTTATTTGGTAACGTGCTAGGAGTTTCCCCTACTGATTTGTGGGTGGTTACAGGAGTAACTGTGGTGCTTTTGGGGGTAGTTTTACTCTTTTATCGTCCTCTATTATTCTGGTCTTTTGATAGAGAAGTTGCTCAAGTTCATGGTGTACCTGTCTTGGCGATGGATACCTTATTTGCTTTGATGTTGGCAACTTTATTAGTGGCAACTTTGAATATATTGGGGGTAACGCTGATTATTTCAGCAGTAGTGATTCCGGCTTCAGTTGCCCGCCTTTTAAGTGACCACTTTGGTTATATGATGTTTATTTCTGGGTTTTTAGGAGCTGCGATCGCCTTTATCGGTATCTATCTTAGTTACTATTTGGATATCGCCTCTGGCGCTAGCGTGGTATTACTCTCAACTTTGATATTTGGTTGCGTATTGCTCTGGACTCAGTTGCAACGTCGGCATAAACGTCATATATCTTCTCTACATTGAATCCAGATTATTTTTGACATTTATTCCTCTTTTTTGATTAATTCGCCCTTCCTTGTGGTTCTCGTCGATGCTGTATTAACAATCCGATTGCCATACCAATGCCAACAATCGCAGTAAAGTAAAATAACCCAATCAACCGGATATAAATAGGTGGTGCAATTCCCTCAACATCAACTGACTGCGCCACTTTTATTGATGGAATTTGACGGTTAGATTCTAGCTTGGGAGTAGTTTCTACCTCGATTTTGTGGGGTGAACCATCAAAAAATTGTTCTCGCCATGTTAACTTACCTGCTTGGTCGGTAACTCCTTTGTAGGCAAAGACTGTTAAATTATCTTCTAGGGCGATCGCTTTAACTTGTAATCCTACATCTTTGATCGGTTGCCCTGTGACTGCATCCTTCACCAGTACCCCTAAATTCGCCAGTTTTCCGACAGTGGCGTTTTTATCTCCTTCAAGCTGAACTTCTAACCCTTGAGATTTATTTACTGATGGTGCGGTAGTTTCAATATTACTTGAGTGGCCGCCGTGAGCTTCTGCCACTTCTGCACTAATATTGATAAACAACAGAGTTGCGATCGCTACTACTGTCAATGCACTTAACAACAGACGCACTGACTGGGGGGCAATTTCTCCTGCTCGCAGTTGTTCTTGTCCGCCAATCACCCAACCTCCCAACAAACCAACTGATAGTAAAATAGCCGCAACAACAGCAAAATATTTATATTTAACTGGATTTTCGTGGATATTTAGATTTAAGGTTTGCTGATATGGAGCAAAAGTATTTGCAACTAAAGGTGAAACATTTACCTGCAATTGGTAGTTACCACGGATAGGTAATATTTGCTGAATTTCTAACTTCCCATCAGGTGCAGCGGCATTTATTTGTAGTAATTTTGTGCCTTCAACAATTGGAAAATCTGTTGTCAACCAAAAATTAGGCGGCGGTGTCAAAATTTGTAAGCCCATCAAGGCATTTTTTAACGGCTTACCAGCAGCATCAATAGCTTGTAGTGTCAGAGTAACAGGAGATTGCTGTTTTTCTGTTTGTGCTTCAAAAGGAATAAGCCGCTGTAAGGGTGGGTTGGTGGTGAGTACCACTTTAGATACAGGAGTTTGAGAAACACCTACAAAGGAATAAATAATTGACAAAGTAATACAAACAGCGCTGATAACTACAAAAAGTTGATATTTTTTCATGAAAACTTAAATGTAAAAACAATGTATGTTTTGTAACAAAAAATTGAATAATAATTAGTGGAACTTTCCTCTAGATAGTGATTAATTTGAGGCAATGTAGAGATGGTAAAAAAGCATCTCTACAAAACCTAAAATTATCACACAGCAAAATCAATGGAATTTTAGTGTCATGAATTTGTTAAATTACTGACCACAGTCTAATCCACCGAAAAAGTATTGAAATTATGATAATTTAATGACACCCAACACCCAAGGTATGGTGACGCACTGAGTGTGCTGCATTATGAGCCGGAGGATAAGTAGAAAACAAGACAGTCCAGATAACCAAAGAGGATAGTAGCATATAAAGCGTTACCTGTACAGGCTTGGATAAGGTGATACCTGCGGTCTTTTGTAATACTGAAGAATGAGAAAAAGCAGTCATTTTAACCTTCCCTAATTGATTTGGGTAATTTATTAATCAAAGAGCATTTTGTTTGCTATTTGATTGCCAAAAGATATCCGATCAACTTTGTATTTGACAAGTGTGTATCAAATATGTTGGATAGTTTGGCTTTGGTAGACATTATAAGATAAAAATATTTTTGAGAGCAGATTAAATACTTAGCGAAAGAGGATTGAAAGAGAGAAATTGTTGCCACAATTACTTTCTAAAGACTTTCCAGGCGATCAATATGCCGAGCTACTAGCATACACTTTACTATCAGTTGACTACCTGCTGAACTCAACGCCAAAATCTACACATAAAATCCATACAAATAACAAAAGAATGACACACTGTAATTGATGGCATTCTCAACGTGAAATTTTTACTGCGCTTACGTACAAGTGATGGAGAAACAAACTAAAGAGGGCGCAGATAGATGTCTATAGACGCTTCGCAAATGCTAATAGAACTTTAATAGGACATGAAAAAATGAGCCTTTCAGAGTTTTTGTGTAAGTTTTATTTTCTGAGCAAATACATTTGAGTATTATTGACAATAATTATTAATTCAGGTAGTATCCAAAGTAATTGCGAAAATTTAGCAATTTCATCTGCCGCAAAACTGTTAATTACGCCATGCCCAAGCAATTCCTTTTAGGGAAAGAAGACCTTTTAAGTCGCCGTCAACTGTTGAAATTAGGGTTAACAGGTGTTGGCGTGGCTGGTGCAGCAGTGCTTTGGCAAGCTTTGAATTTACAAACTCGCTCAAAGGTAAGAATACCACCTGTTGAGATGGCAGAATCTGAGGGCGTTGCTAACCCGATGAAGATGTTGAGAAATTTTGATTATGGGACAGTGAAGCAAGAAAATGGGCGTACCATCCGAGAATTTGAGCTAACTGCTGGTACATCTGTCATTCAGCTTAACAGTGCTGTATCTTACAACATTTGGGATTTAAACGGTAGTATACCAGGACCGACGCTACGGGCTAAACAAGGCGATCGCGTGCGAGTATTATTTTTAAATGAGGCGGGACATTCTCATTCTCTACATTTTCATGGTGTTCATCCCGCCGAAATGGATGGTGTGCGTCCAGTCAGCAACGGTAATGCCACAATTTATGAATTTGATGCTGAACCTTATGGCGTTCATCTATACCATTGTCATATTTCACCAGTTACCCGCCATATTGCTAAGGGATTGTACGGAATGTTTATCGTCGATCCGCCCACGCCACGCCCTGCGGCTGACGAAATTGTACTCGTAATGGCTGGCTATGACGTAAATGACGATAGTCGTAATGAATATTACGCCTTTAATGGGTTGCCTAACTACTACATGGATAATCCTATCCGTATTTATCAAAATCAATTGATTCGGCTGTATGTTCTCAACATTATTGAATACGATCCGGCGGTGACATTTCATCTCCACGCCAACTTTTTTGATGTTTACCGTTCTGGGATGACGATGACTCCTAGCGAGAAAACCGATGTAATTACGATGGGTGTAGCAGAAAGACACATCTTGGAATTTGCTTTTCGTTATCCAGGTAAGTATATGTTTCACCCGCATCAAGATGCGATCGCCGAAAACGGTTGCATGGGACAATTTGAAGTTGTTGATGCCAGTAAATCTCAAAATCCTTCTTAAAATTTCTGAGCATTCTTCAAAGCTGCGATTCCATAGATTGCAAGGTTTATCAGCCTTGTTAGTATTTTGATGGCTAAATGATTTTTATAATTTAATTTTGACAAAAAATTAGCAACTAGTTGATAAAAAGTGGCATTATATGCAAAAGTTAAATCTATGACACTCGTTTTAACAGTTATCAGTTACCAGTTATCAGTTATCAGTTACCAGTCAAAAGACACTTCATAACTGTTCACTGTTCACTGTTCACTGTTTTAATTAAATATCCCCAAGCATAAAAATGATTAAATTTCGTTATGTCTGCCTCACCGTCGCTACTGCTGCCATAGTTACTTTAAGCGGATGTAATAATGCACCACAAGCTGAAAACCCATCTGTACCCGCAGCCAATTCCACTGCACAGGTGACTGAAACAGCCACTCATAGTAGTCATAGCGGTAAAGCAAAAATTAATATTAATAATGCTATTTTGTCAGAATTGGATAAATTTGAAGCTAAATTAGGTGTCCCAGCCTTATCGAACAAAATTCAAGCCAGTCGCCCTTACGCTAGTCCAGAAGATTTAGTTACTAAAAAAGTCATAAATCAAGAACAGTTTGACCAAATTAAAGATATGGTTACTGTTCAAGAAGTGGTACTAACAGGCGAAGCCAAAGATGTTGACTACATGACAAAATTGGGGTTGATGAAAGGACATCTTTTGGTAGCACAAGAACTTTTAGATAAAAATCTGCCCAAAGAAGCTGAACCTCATATCGGCCACCCAGTTGAAGAAATTTATGTGGATGTAGAAGATCAACTAAATGAACGCAAAGTTAAAGAATTTAAAACAACTTTGATTAGCTTGGATGATTTGGTAAAATCTAATCCTAAAAATGCCAAGGTCAAAACTGATCTTACCTCTTCAGTGCAAGCAGTTGATGGAGCGATCGCAACTCTACCCCAAGATCAACGCTCTAAACCAGGATTTGTGTTACAGGTAATTAATGAATTATTGGATGCAGCCAACTCAGAATATGGAGCTGCGATCGCAGATGGTAAAATTACCGCAGCGATTGAATATCAAGACTCTCGTGGCTTTGTAACTTATGCCAACGAATTATATCAAGGTATTTCTAGTCAGGTAGCTCAACAAAATCCTGAAGCAAACAAAGCAATTGAGACAAGTCTAGCTGAACTCACAAAAGTTTGGCCTAGCGTGACTCCACCCGCTAAACCAGTGCAAACTCCTAGTGAGGTTACTAAGCTGGTGACAACCATCGAGCAAAACTCTCAAAAAGTAATTTCTCAATCTAGCACCCAAGCCCAACAATAGTACTCTGAACTTAATGGGAAGCTTAGATTAAGAAGATTAAAATGAGTGTAAGTGAGGTAATAGTTAGGAGTTACGAAGTGAAGAGTTAAGATAATCTGAGCTTTGAATAACTGTAAGAAGTATACCTCCTAACTCATTACCCATGACGCTCCATTTGTAACTTGAATTAACAACTGATGCAAGAGCTTGACCAGAATAAAACCATCGACCTACTGAACGCCATCATGGAATTTGAACTAGCGGGGGTAGTGCGTTATACACATTATTCCTTGATGGTAACTGGCCCGAATCGGATTCCAATTGTAGATTTTTTCAAAGCCCAGGCTAGTGAATCTTTACTTCATGCCCAACAAGTAGGAGAAATTCTGACGGGCTTAGATGGGCATCCCTCGCTCAAAATCGCTCCAATGGAAGAAACTTATCAACATAAAGTCAAGGATATTCTGTCAGAAAGTTTATCCCATGAAAAAAAGGCGCTTGATTTGTATAAAAATCTTCTGGAAGTTGTCACCAATGCCAGCATTTATCTCGAAGAATTTGCTCGTGGCATGATTGGGCAAGAAGAGATGCATAATCTCGAACTCAAAAAGATGTTACGCGATTTTAGCTAATAGGCAATAGTTGATAGTCATTTGTCAGTAATGACAAATGACTATCGAACAAGGGTAAAAAACAAAGGATTATTGATGAATTTTAGTGTTGCTCTACCTACTTTTGTAATTACACTCCGAGAAGGAGTCGAAGCCGCCCTTGTGGTTGGGATTGTGCTGGCTTTGCTCAAAAAAGCTAAACAATCCCGACTCAATATTTGGGTATACGCTGGAGTCGGCGTTGGTATTGCTGCTAGTGCGCTGATTGGTGTGTTATTTGGTTGGGGGATTCAAGCATTAGGGGCAGTTAATCCTCAATACACCTCCGTAGTTGAACCAATGTTAGAAGGTGTGTTTAGTGTATTAGCGATCGCTATGCTCAGCTGGATGCTAATCTGGATGACTAGACAAGCCAGATTTATGAAAGCGCAAGTTGAAGGAGCAGTTACAGAAGCACTGACACAAAACTCTCACGCTGGCTGGGGCGTTTTTAGTTTAGTTTTAATTGCTGTTGTCCGCGAAGGCTTTGAAACTGTTCTGTTTGTCTCTGCTAATTTTCAACAGGGATTAGTACCGGCTTTGGGTGCTATTGGTGGTTTAGCAGCCGCAGCTGGCATTGGGATACTGTTATTTAAATGGGGCATCAAAATTAATATCCGCCAGTTTTTCCAAGTCATGGGCGTTTTATTAGTGTTGATTGTCGCCGGCTTGGTAGTTTCTGGGTTGAAAAATTTCGATGAAGCAGCGAATAACCTTGCTCTTAGCAGCCGCGCTTCCGAAAGTCTTTGTTTTTATTATGAACGCTTTACCAAAGTCCATTCTTGTATTTTGGGGCCGATGGTTTGGGATACTTCTAATATTTTGCCAGATGGGCAATTTCCGGGAATTATTCTCAAAGCTTTATTTGGTTATCGAGATAATCTTTATGTAGTGCAAGCAGTTGGCTATGTTGTGTTTTTATTGATTGTCGGTGGGTTATATTTCCGCAGTTTAAATAGTGGTTCTGTTCCAGCTAAAAAGGATATTTCTATGACGACTCAAAAGCCAATTAGTTCTGTTAAAGATTGAGGGTTTAAATTTTTTAAACGCAAAGGAGCGCGAAGGTTTTATGAAAGGTTATTTTTGGCTATTTGTCAAAAATAAATCTTGCTTAAGTTGCTGACAAGCTTTTTCAATGGCATCTATACTGCCAGGATTTACCAATCCGTAATAATCAAAGGTGTAAATTCGATTATTTTTAGTAGCTTGTAATTGTTGCCAAAAAGCCTCTTTTTTAAAGCATGCTAAAACTGCTGTATCTGAACCGCCTTGGGGAGGATTGACTACAATAATTACTTCTGGATTTGCTTCTAAAACTTTTTCAGCCGATAGCGTCACATACCCACCAATGGGACTGTTACCTTGTAATTCTGCTGCTACATTTTTCGCCTGAAATTTTGCCAGTAGATCTCCAGCCCAACTGTTTTTATTCGGTGCTAAAATTGGTTGGCGGCTAACTAGTACGAGAGTTGATAGGTTTTGAGTTGGCTTGTCTGGCAAAAAAGTTTGATAGCGGTTTAATAAAAGCTGGGGATTAGCATCAATTAACTGAGCCAGCTTTTTAGTCAGTGCTTCTAAAGATTCCCAACTTTTAACTTGAGTTAGAAAACTATCAATTCCTAGTTGCTGGAGTCTTTGAATTGCTGGGTTAGAAAAACCTTCTGCACCAATTACTAAATCTGGTTTGAGAGCAACAATTTTTTCTAAATTAGGAGGACTTTGCCCTTCACTCACACGAGGAATATTTTGAAATTGTGGATCGTTATTAAATAATGAGCTACCAGTAATACCTACTAGTTTTGATTTATCGAGTTGATAAATGATGTCTGTAGAAAGAGAAGAAAGAGTGACAATTCTTTTGGCAGATTGTAAAGAGTTTTTGTTAGGTGTTTGCGTAGTCACGGATAATTTTGCTTGTGGCTGCTGAGTAGTTGCAGTACTACAAGCTGCTAAAACTAAACTTAACAAAATTGCTAAAGCAGATAATATCCAACGACGATGCATATTAAAATTCCTGAATGACCAAAAATAGAACTAAGAGTAAACTCAGCACCACATTTAACGTTAGCAAATATATTTAGGGCTTGCTGATGATTTAAATGCATATATAATTACAAATTTCCGTAATTATAGATACAAATTATTTAATATCGCCATTGACCGTAAATGCTGAAAAAGGCGAGTAGGAACATCAGTCAAAATTCCATTAAGAATATATGACTGCACTACTCGCCATGATCTATACAAGGTTTATTGAGAAAAGCTATACCTCAATATATAGTAATAGTGCGAGAAACTATTGTTTGTTAGATCACAAATATGCTTTTTTTTAGAGCAGCAAAGTTTGCTAGAGGAGTGGTTTATCAAGAGTTACTAAGTAAAACCATTTTTCAAAGCGATCGCCTAGTGCAGAAAGAGAAAATTCTGCTTCTGCTTGGTGGCGACAGGTGTAGCGGTTAATTTCATCCAGATGAGCGATCGCATCGACTAAACCATTAACACTATCAGATTCTACTAAAAAGCCAGTTTTGCCATCTTGGATAATTTCTACTGGGCCACCCCGACGATAACAAATCACCGGCACTCCACAAGCCAAGCTTTCAATTGCGACATTTCCAAATGCTTCTATCCAATGAGGTGTCATCAGTGATGCTTTGCACTCTCGTACTACTTGCTGCATTTGATTTGTCGATAAAAATCCGAGATATTCTAAAGGTGCGTTTGGATAATCTTGACAAATTTTTTGCCAGTATAAATCATCCTGGATTTTCCCCATAATTTTCAGGGGAATGTTTGTAATTTGTGATGCTGCTACTGCATCTTCCAAACCTTTTTCTGGTGCAATTCTACCTACCCAGGCTAATTGGTGTTTCGGTTGAGTGCAAAAATTATACAATGATAAATCAATACCATTACTGAGGATAGGACACTGTTGCTCAAGAGCGAAAGTGGCTGCTTGTATTTGAGTATGAAAGCCAATCGTACCAGGAAACTGACTTGCTACTTGTTGAATAATTACGTCTAAAGCGTTACTCAGTGAACCCATGCTGACTAAGTGGGCGATGGGACAGTTAAAAAAAGGTGTGAGATAAAATGGCAACCAATCGTAAGCAAAATTTACAATCAAGTCATAATCATCCTGGACTTGACGAGCATAATCCCACATATTCGCCAGCACGGAATTTTCTGGCATAGTAATGGGGGCTGTGCGTGATTGACTTTGGGCAATAATTTGTAAGTTACCAGGAATTTGCACTAAGGGCAGACCATTTCCAGTAGAATCGGCAGGAGCCACTATTTGTAGTTGATGACCCCGTCGAATCATCTCTTGTGCTACATTATACAAGCTTAATTCCACACCGCCACCGAGTCCACTACCAAGGTGTCCCACAGGAGTAGAAATAAAAAGTAATTTTAAAAGTTTCGTAGAAGTACTCATCTGCAAGGAGTATGAACAATTGGGTAGATGTTTTTGACTAGCAAGCGATCGCCTGAGAAACTTAGAACAATGGCTAAGTTAAATTACCCTAATTATAAAAACAACACTCCTAAAAATATTATGAGCAAAGGATTGAGATCTAGTGTATTGTTGCTTGCTGTGATGGGAAATTTGGCATCGTCATTGAATGCTCAAGCAAGTTTTGACGGCAAACTCACAGTAGAAATCGATGGGTTGAGAAACAAAATCGGACAAGTCTGCGCCAGTATATTTGCTAGTAGTCAAGGATTTCCTAATAACCGCGATCGCGTCTTACAAAAGCAGTGTATCAAAATTAATGATACTTCCTTAAAAGTTACCTTTGATAATTTAAAAGCAGGTAATTACGCCGTCGCTGTGATGCACGATCAAAATAATGATCTTAATCTCAATCGTAATAATTTAGGAATGCCCATTGAAGGCTTCGGATTTTCTAGAAATCCCGAAGTTCGTACGAGCGCACCCAAGTTTGGCGATGCTGTTATTTTGGTAGCAGGGCCAAACACTAATATCCAAATCCAAATGAAATATTTTTAGTATTCTACAAAGGCAAATTTTCTAGGCGCAAAACATCAAATTTGAGCAGATACATCACAGTGCGAAGTAATTCTGTAGAAGAAAGATGTGAATGCTGATTGAGAATTGTCTCAATTGAGACTGCACCATGTTGGGCGATCGCGGCTAAAATTTCATCTATAGTAGAATTTGCGCTTCTTCTGTCTGCACCAAAATTGGTAATCCAGTTTTGCCTCAGTTGTTGTAGATGCTCCAGTGTAGCCATACTACCTAGTCCTAACATTAAATCTGGAGTGGGCTTTATAGCGCTGTAATGGGCAAATAGTCTAAAAGGATCATCACATAAAGGTGCCGGTGGGCTATTTCGTAACACTGGTGCAGACATCGGTGCATTATTGCGAATGGTGGCTAATTCCTGCCATAATTCCTCATAAGCTGCAATTACAACTTGCCAATCATAAGTTTGCCTAGCACGTTGTCGTCCGTTCTCTCCTAAGCGCTTTCTCATCTCAGGATTAGCAATTAACTTTATTAACGCTGTTGATGCTGCATCAATATCAACAGCAATTACCATTGATGAATGAGCAATATAAGAACTGTAATTTAAGCTTTCACTCAAATATGCAGAACCTAAATCCAGTCCAGAACCAGGCAAAGGCATCATAGTAGGAATCCGTAAACCATCAACTTCCTGACGTACAGACTCTTGATAACCGTCCCAATCTGAGACAATTACAGGTAAACCAGCTGCCATCGCTTCAATTGGTGTTAGTCCAAAAGTTTCTTGAATATTATCTACTAAAGAAAGAAAAATGTCGCCGGTAGACCAGATTCCTGAACGAATTTCTGGTTTGCGTCCATCGACAAAAATACAATTAACTGATGGGCAAAAAATCTGGGTACTTTGTTTGAAACTAACTTCTTCTCTTTCATCTTCAAACCAGCCAGCTTGCACAAAATGAATTTTAGTTTTGGTTGCTTGTGCGGCTTTTTCCAAAGCTAAATACATCGGTATAGGATGTG
>JBBSOP010000034.1:0-17753 GCA_038259655.1 Chroococcales cyanobacterium | reverse complement strand
CCTGGATGAACTATACACAGAAGGTGTTGCTCAACTCCAGTATGAATTACCCCGCAGTGGCAATTGGACTGATTTATTTTTAACTCTTGATCAAGGATTTAAGTTGGCAGAAAGTTTAAATTTAGTGCCATTCCGCAACGAAGGCATTAAAGCCGCCGAAAAGTGGATTTTAGAACGCCAAGAAGCTACAGGTGATTGGGGTGGAATTATTCCAGCAATGCTCAACTCAATGTTAGCTTTGCGGTGTTTGGGTTACAACGTCAATGACCCAATTGTCGAACGAGGTTTGCAAGCAATTGATAATTTTGCCATTGAAACAGCAGATAGTTACCGAGTTCAGCCTTGTGTTTCACCTGTATGGGATACAGCTTGGGTGATCCGGGCTTTGGTAGAATCTGGTTTTCCATCAGATCATCCGGCGATTGTCCAGGCTGGAGAATGGTTACTGCAAAAGCAAATTCTCGATTATGGTGACTGGACTGTGAAAAATCATCAAGGCAAACCCGGTGCTTGGGCGTTTGAGTTTGACAATCGCTTTTATCCAGATGTGGATGACTCGGCTGTGGTTGTGATGGCTTTAAATGTAGCGAAACTCCCCAACGAAAAACTTAAACAAGCTGCGATCGCCCGTGCCTTAAATTGGATTGCATCCATGCAGTGTAAACTAGGTGGTTGGGCAGCCTTTGATCTAGATAATGATCAAGATTGGATCAATTCTATACCTTATGGCGATTTGAAAGCCATGATTGATCCGAACACCGCAGATGTTACCGCCAGGGTGTTAGAAATGCTAGGTGCTTGTAATCTGCCAATTGATACTCAAAACTTAGAACGCGCAATTATTTATCTTCTGGGTGAGCAAGAAACTGAAGGTTGTTGGTTTGGGCGCTGGGGCGTTAATTATATCTACGGTACTAGTAGCGTTTTATCAGCCCTAGCTTTAATTGAACCTCAAAGACATCAAGCCAGTATAGAACGAGGAGCTACTTGGTTAATAAAATGTCAAAACTCAGATGGTGGTTGGGGCGAGACTTGCCGCAGCTACGACGATCCCAGCCTCAAAGGACAAGGACGCAGCACTGCATCCCAAACAGCTTGGGCTTTAATTGGTTTAATAGCCGCTGGCGAAGCAACTGGCAAATTGGCTTTTGAAGCCATTGAGCAAGGAATTAGCTACCTTTTGAAAACTCAACAGCCCGATGGGACTTGGTACGAAGCGGATTTTACAGGTACTGGCTTTCCTAGTCATTTTTATCTCAAATATCATCTCTATCAACAATACTTTCCTTTAATAGCTTTAGGTCGTTATCAAATCTTACAGCTGCGATCGCCCTAAAAGTTGCTGGTCAATTAAGCGCGATCGCACCGACTATTTAAAATTTAAAAATTAAGAAGAAAAACAATTTTTAATTAATTTTGGATACAAGCCCTCAATGATTTTTAGCTTTATGTAATGCCTCTATGCGATCGCCTTCTGCTTCTTGATAGGCAATATCAGTATCGATTTCTTCCCGATTGATATGATAATACGTCAAGGCTGCATAAACCTGTCCCAACGTTAAATGACCAATCTGATCGGCAATTTCTTCTGGACTGTAACCTTGCTTATACCAGATAGCAATTCGTCGCACCGTGACACCAGTTCCAGCAATAATCAAACAGCCCCCATGTATTCCAGAGTGGCGAGTAATGAGAGTGCCAATATCAGTAAGTAGAACGGCGTAAATAATTATCGTTGGGGTGAGGCAGGAGGCAGAAGGCAGGAGGCAGGAGGGAAGAGGGTTTTAGCCTAATTTATCTTTCTTTACATAGTTGTGTTTTTTCCCACCGACTTACTTAATAGTAGTTGACATAATTGATTATGACTGTTGTTTTGTTATTTATTTTAGTTTTATTTAGGAGATTGCAGCGATCGCACTTTCTATTATCCAACTGCGAGCGCGCATCAATCAAAATGATGATTTAGAAAATGTGCCAGAATTAATAGTAGAAACCGTATTAGGAGTGGAGATCAAACCTTGCTCTCTTCTGCCTTTTTTGCTCAATCGTTAAATAATTTTGGGTAATGCCTTAACCTAAATTTGTACTATTTTTAACTCAACCTTTGCTTATACTGTATGTCTTCGTAAGAACATTATGAGGTGAAGACAAAAAATACGGTATACCTATTGGTAATTAGATGTATCAATTTAAAGCCAAAAGCCAGATTAGAGACTCCCACCAGTTGCCCTTTCCTAAATTAAGGCTCATAGATACATGAACCTGCAACTGCCCAAATTACTTGATACTCTGAGCCGAACTAGCTACACAGTAGCTGCTCACAGAGTCTAAAAACTAGGTGTCTACACACCTTACATTTTTTTGTGGAGTTTTCCGACTGAACGTGAGGATTATAAATGCTTGAGGCTATAGCTGTCGCTTGGCTATTACTATTTTTTGGCGATTTCCTATCCACCTTCTGCTACCACGTACCTGAGCATGTTTTTGGTAGCCTCCACCTGAGAACACATCACTCCTGGAAGAAAGATTTCCGCCACTACGCTATTTTGACATTTAATCCCCAGGTTCTTTTAGATGGGATACTGGGAGCATTGCCTTATTTAATCATCGCTGTACTTCTGTGGTCTCTCTCTCCCATCGGTGTGGTTTTTGGATTATTACTTGGTCAGTTTCATGTTTGGTGGAGACATATAACTGTCTTAGGTTGGCAAACTCCAAAATTTTTGAATCTCTTATGCCAGCTTCTATTTATCACTACTCCTGAGAGACACTGGTTACACCATCATAAAACTAGCTTGGGTTACGGTGATATTTTTACGTTCTTTGAGCAGCCGGCGCAAACTTGGTTGCGTTGGCTAAGACTAACAAGGCTTCATCTATGGAAAACTAAGGAATCATTGCTACCTTAATTACCTTTCGTGCCTTCATATCACAAAATACTTGTTCTAAGTCCTTTAAACTGCGCTGTTCACTAATGAGTAATTCCAAAGGTATTTTACGACTAGCGATGAGTGATAGCGCCGCCCGCACATATTTGGGAGTGTTATGAAATACTCCTTTAAGGGTAAGTTCGCTGTAGTGTAACTGTTCTGTATTAACTGTAATAGTTGTATCTCTTGGACAACCACCGAATAAATTGACAGTAGCACCAGGACGGGCGCAAGCGATCGCAGTTTCCCAAACGCTTGGTACACCAGTGGCTTCAATCACTACATCTGCACCCCAGCCTTGGGTGAGTTCTTTCACCACACCAGGAATATCTGCAATTTGATGATAATTAAAGGTTTTAGCTGCACCGAATTTTTGACCAATTTCTAATCTTTGGTCATTTCCTCCCCAAAGGAACACTTCAGCATTTTCAGCTAAGACTGCCACAAACATCAGCCCAATGGCTCCATCTCCCAACACCACCACTCTATCTTGGGGTTTGATGTTAGAACGGGCTACACCATGCAATACACAAGCCAAAGGTTCAGTCATCGCTGCCAATTCCCACGGCAACTCATCGGGAATCCGCAACAAATTATGCTGTACTATCGGTGCAGGAATTTTTAGGTATTCGGCAAACGTACCGTTATTCCAGGTTAAGTTGGGACATAATGAATATTCTTGATGTTGACAGAAAAAGCATTCCATGCACGGTGCAGAATTATTCGCTACAATGCGATCGCCTATTTGCCAACCATTAACACCTGCTCCTAATGCTACAATTTGTCCTGCTGCCTCATGACCAAATAAGGTCGGTGGCTTCAGCATCTTGGCATGACCACCACGCCGCCAGACTTTTAAATCTGTACCACAAGTTGTAGCCATCCCCACTTGCATCACTATTTCCCCAGCTGCTGGAGTAGGGTCAGTAACCTGTTCCAAACGTAAATCTTCTTGACCGTACAGTAATGCTGCTAACAAGCTGTTGACCTATTAATTTAGCTCTACCTGATTTTACCAAGTAGAGCTAACAGATTTGAAAACTAGCTGTGTTTTCACCTTATATTAGGAATTAACTGTAGTAGTTTGAGAAAGTACTCCCGTATTGCGAGTATCTAAATTAGGCAGACGATTGACGGTTAAAAGTGGTACTTCTTGCCGACAAGATACGCAAAACCAGTACAGTTCGCTATGACGAACATGACGCAGGAGGGAACCACCACAGCACGGACAGGTATTGGCTCTCATACTCATTCCAATGTCCTCCTAAAGAAAAAGTTGTTGTTTAAAACAGATTAAAAAATTTTTGATTAAACTCGGATCTTAGCGGCGTGTATGTAACCATTTAAATCAATGCGGCTTTTGATAATTTGTTCGTAGACCGCTTCGTAATCGCTAACCATTTGGTCAACACTAAATTTGTTTTCTACATAAGCTCGACAAGTTTGACGATTGAGTTCTAACGCCGCAGGAATCATTGCTGCCATTTCTGCATAACTTTGGCAGATAAAGCCTGTTTTGCCATGAACAATCACTTCCTGTACCGAACCTAAATTAATGGCAATTACTGGTGTACCAGTTGCCATAGATTCAATCATCACTAAACCAAAAGGTTCTTGCCAAGTTATAGGGAAAAGAGTGATGGCAGCATTGCCCAGAAGTTCAGCTTTTTCGGCGTGGTTAATTTCGCCTAAATATTCAATTTGCTGACCATCGATATGGGGGGCAATTTCTTGTTCAAAAAACTTTGAATCGACTACATCAACTTTTCCTGCCATCTTCAAGCGCCAACCACTTTGCTTAGCAATGGCGATTGCATGTTGTGGCCCTTTCTCTGGAGAAAAGCGTCCTAAAAATGCTAAATAGGGCGATTCTTGAGGTTGAGCTACAAATGGATAATCGGCTAATTCAATCCCGTTATAAACTGTGCCAACATAGTTTAATTTAATTTGACGCTGGGCGTTACTTATACTGACGTATGATTGCTGTTGGTGGTGACTAAATACATGACGGTTGTCTTTGGTAAAACTGCCGTGCAGTGTGTGTAATGTGGGAGTTGAGACCAAGTTCGCTAAGGGTAGTGCCGTTATCCCTACATGAGAATGGATAATATCGAATTTTGCAGCTTGCTGGTAAACTTGGCTCAGTTCTAGCGTTTCATATACTGCATACTCTTGGACATTTGGGTCTAAGCGCAATGCGTATGGGTAAACGGCTTCTAAATAAGCCAACGTTTGAGAATCGCCAGAAGCAAACAAAGTTACTTCATGACCGCGACGAACTAGTTCATCGGTCAAGCGACTTACTACTAGTTCAATCCCTCCATAATTAGGAGGTGGAACTCGTTCCCATAAGGGAGCAACTTGAGCGATTTTCATACATTTATTGGGGTTCAGTCGTTAAATTTGTCCTCACAGGAAAGACTGAACATTATTTTATGAGGACAAGCATTTTTACTTACTATTTTGACATTTAAATTAACCTAATTGACTCTTAAGAGTGCAATATTAGTTAACCGTACTGTCAAATGTTACCGATGTATTTAAAACCAAACAGCCGTAGCAACCTAGCGACTATACTTTATAGAATATAACTCACCTTTTACGGGTTTCATCTATCGCGGGGATCATAAACAGTTAGATTTTTTTGTAGCTAAACTTACAAAACGGTAGATTTTGTAGCTGTAAATACTAAAATATGGAACGGGATCAATTTATCACAACGTCAAATCAAGAAAAAACCAGGTAAAAGAGAAAGATTACAAATATTAAAGAATCATGAACAAGTAATCATTAAAAGTTCATTATTGATCTGGATACTGCTAACTAACTAATGAAAATAGCTACTTGGAATGTCAACTCAGTTCGCATTCGTTTAGAACAGGTGATCGATTGGCTCAAACAAAATCCCGTTGATGTCCTTTGCTTACAAGAAACAAAAGTTATAGATGCCGATTTTCCGCGATCGCCTTTTGAAGAGTTGGGCTATCACGTTTATTTATCAGGACAAAAATCTTATAACGGTGTAGCTTTAATTAGCCGGAAACCGCTTGTAGATGTAACTACTGGTTTTACAGCGATTTTAATTGATCAACTGCCAGAATGGGATGAGCAAAAGCGGGTGATTACAGGCGTAATTGATGGCATTCGGATTGTAAATCTGTATGTTCCCAACGGTGCAGCAGTCGGAACTGAGAAATACGCATATAAACTGCGCTGGTTGAAAGTACTGCGAGAGTATTTGCAATGTCTGTTGCTGTTACAACCTGCTATTTGTGTCTGTGGTGACTTTAATATTGCCCTAGAAGCTAAAGATATTCACGATCAAGTAGGTCCAGACCATCATATTATGGCTTCCGAACTAGAACGCCAAGCCTTACGAGATATTCTGGCAATCGGATTTGCCGATGCCTTTCGTAAATTCACTACAGAAGGTGGACACTACAGTTGGTGGGACTATCGCGCCGCCGCTTTTCGTCGTAACTTAGGTTGGCGAATTGACCATCACTATCTCACCCCAATGCTGTATGAGCGTGCGAAAAGTTGCATTATTGATGCTACACCCAGAAAACTGACCCAACCCAGCGACCATGCGCCGGTCATTGTGGAATTGGAGATATAAACAGCAGAAGTGGTTCCGACCATGATAGCCGGAACCACTTCTGCTACACCCCTTGCACAACACAAAATATACCAGTGTCAAAGATTGTATGTCTGCCAAATTGCCAAAAACTTGTTTTTTGGATACTAACCTGGAATCTTATCAGCAGTGATAGGTGATCAATGGAAATTCGTATACTTTGGTCTCGGCGATCTGATCGCCGAGACCAAATATTTAATGAAAAATAAGGAATTTCAGGTTTATTCTCATGTTAAATCCCGTAATTACAAGAAACAGACGGGAGTCTGAAAGCCCCGGAGGAACAATTGCGTAGCAATATATTTCGTTCTTTAGACCGGGGATGAAAGACGACTCGGTGGCTTTTAAGCCACCGTGAATATTGTGTAAACTTTTTAATCTAACCTAAGTTCTTATACCAAGCATGGTAGTATAAGGTGGGAGGTAAGAAGATGCTTGTTTTTGAGTTTAAAGCTTATGGGAAGTCAGCACAATTAATTGCAATAGATGATGCAATTCGGACTGCAAAGTTCATCCGCAATAGTTGCATTCGGCTATGGATAGATGTTAAAGGTACAACTAAAAACGATTTGCAAAAATACTGCGCGGTACTTGCAGCTAATTTCCCGTTTGCCAATGAACTCAATTCAATGGCTCGACAGGCTTCTGCCGAAAGAGCGTGGTCTTCTATCTCTCGGTTTTATGACAACTGCAAGAAAAAGATATCTGGTCAAACTTGTACTGAGCGTAGTCGAAGTAAGGGCTTCCCACAATTCCAGAAAGATTGTCGTTCTGTTGAATACAAAACGTCAGGATGGAAACTTGCCGATGATCGTAAATCAATAACTTTCACTGACAAAAAAGGTATCGGACGATTAAGGCTCAAAGGTACTCGTGATTTGCACTTCTACCCTTCGGGTTCGCCAGTCCCCCATCGTGACGGAAACCGCCCGCCGAAGGATGCCCAAAGGGCTGTAGACGGGGGCTGGACTCACCAAATTAACCAGATTAAACGGGTGAGATTGGTAAAACGTGCGGACGGTGTGTATGTTCAATTTTGCATTGATGTAGACCGCTCTGAAGACATATATCCTACTGGTAAAACAGTAGGGTTAGATGTCGGACTGAAGGAATACTACACCGATTCAGATGGAACAATGGTTAAAAACCCAAAGTTTCTTCGTATTGGAGAAAAAGTTCTTAAACGTTCACAACGTCGAGTTTCCAGAAAAGTAAAAGGTTCAAGGAATAGAGGCAAGGCTAGACAGGTTTTAGGTAAGCGCCACCTCAAAATAAGTAGGCAACGTAAAGACCATGCTGTGAAATTAGCGCGGTGCGTAGTTCAGTCTAACGACTTGATAGCCTACGAAGATTTGAGGATTAAAAATATGGTGAAAAATCATTGTTTAGCTAAGTCTATTAATGACGCATCTTGGTATCAGTTTCGTGTTTGGGTTGAGTACTTTGGGAAGGTATTTAAACGAGTCACGGTTGCGGTTAATCCGCAATACACAAGCCAAGAATGCTCTAGCTGTGGTGAAGTTGTTAAGAAAACTCTGTCTACTCGAACCCATGTTTGTAAATGTGGTTGTTTGATGGATAGAGATGAAAACGCAGCCAGAATAATCCTTAGTCGAGGGTTGGGTACGGTAGGGCATACCGGAACCTTTGCACTTGATGCAAGTAACGCTTTAGGAGATGAGTCCTCTACTCTTGTTGGTGAAAACCTGCATGAGCAAGTCATGTCTTTGATTAAAGAATCCCCGTCGCTTTAGCGCGGGGAGTGTCAAAGTTAGTATCTTTCAAAAACAACCCAATCCTCAAGTATTTACCGCAGGTCAAGTTATTTTTGAGGAAGGACAGCCTGGAGATTTTATGTTTGGGATTGTAGAAGGAGAAGTGAATATATTAGTCAATAGTAAAGTTGTAGAAACAATTGAGGCAGGGGAAGTTTTTGGTACAGGTATACTTGTAGGTGTAGAAAATAGAACGTATACAGCGATCGCCAAAACTGATTGTCAACTTGCTTCCCTTGATCAAGAAAGGTTTCTCTTTGCAGTTCAAGAAACACCGATGTTTGCTCTACAGGTAATCAAAAACTACTCGGAGCGCCTGACTCGTGTACAGCGTATGCTTTAAAATATCTCACACCAATTCGTGCAGGTGATTGGCTTTGGGTGATGTTAGACTTATTTTTAAGGATATTTTAGGGGAGCTTAACAACAGTGTTGCGTAGATAAAACAAACATACGAATCAGTTACATCGTTTTTGTCGGGCTAAATGTCCGAGTGATTTTGATTGTTTGTTGTGATCGTAAAATCCACTGTGAATAATATTCCTTCTTCTTATCTGAATAAGATTCGTGCTGTTTATCCGCATATTTCCTTTGACCATCTAGATTTTAATCAAGATGGTATGGTCAATGATGTAGTGGTAGTTAACCATCAGTTTGTTTGTTGCTTCGCCAAAGAAGATTGGGGAAAACAAGTACTTTTTCACGAAGCTAAAGTATTGGAAGTAGTACAAAATTATATTGATTTACCGATTCCCCATTTTGAACATTTGTCAGAAGGCTTTGTTACTTATCGATATCTAAAAGGTGAACCCCTTTCCCGCAATACTCTACTAAAGTTGAGCAAAACCGCACAAACTCAGGTTATTTCTCAACTTGCAACATATCTCCAACAATTACACAGCATTCCAGTGGAAGTTTTAACCCAGGCTGGGGTATCTTTATCTGATGCAGTGCGATCGCGTGAAGATTGGTTGCAATTGTACAATGATATTCAAGAAACTCTCTTTCCTCACCTTTGGCGACACCAGCAAATTTGGATACATGAACTATTTACGCCTGTAGTATCAGGTGAACTTGATCTGAGTTATACACCTGTACTGATTCACGGCGATTTGCCTATGTATCATATTCTTTTTGACCACCAATCACAGAACATTAGCGGCATTATTGATTTTGGTGTTGCTGGTTTGGGCGATCCAGCTTGCGATATTGCTACTCAAATAGGCAATTATGGAGAAAATATTGTGCAGTTGATGGAAAGCGACTATCCAATGTTAAGGGACGTAATCAACCGCGCCCGTTTTTGGGTAGGTACACTTGAACTGCAATGGTCATTGATGGGGGTGAAATATAACGATGTATCGTTATCTCTAGCACATATTGGTTGGGCTAGAGACGTTCAACCTCTAGAGCCAGTGTTTAGTTCCGAAAATTGCTGAAATAAAAGTGGGATAGGCAAATTGCCCATCCCATAAACATAAATTTCCAGATTTAGTTATTGCTTCAGTTCTAATACTGGTTCAGTAGACATCTGAGGCTCAAGTTCCACTAGCCCAAGAATTGGTGTACTCAATTTGATCTGGTGTCAGGGTATCAATGTTAATTCCAATTGCTTGCAACTTCAGCCGAGCAATTTCTTGATCAACATCGGTGGGAATGGAATGTAAACCGGGTTCCAACTTCCCTTTATTCTTCACCAGATATTCACAAGCTAAAGCCTGATTAGCGAAGCTCATATCCATAACTGCACTAGGATGTCCTTCCGCAGCCGCAAGGTTTATCAAGCGTCCTTCACCTAGAACTATGACTGATTTGCCGCTTGCTAACCGATATTCTTCGGTAAAGGGGCGTACTTGCTTGACTTCTTTGGACTTAGCCTTCAAAGATTTCAGGTCAATTTCAATATCAAAGTGACCAGAGTTACAAACGATCGCACCGTCTTTCATCATATCGAAATGTTCAGCGCGAATCACGTGCTTATTACCAGTAACTGTAATAAACAAGTCACCTTGAGAAGCAGCTTCTGCCATTGGTAATACGCGGAAACCATCCATCACGGCTTCAATTGCCTTGATGGGGTCGATTTCGGTGACAATTACATTAGCACCAAGACCACGGGCGCGCATTGCAGTACCTTTACCACACCAGCCGTAACCAGCAACAACAATGTTTTTCCCAGCCAGCAGAACATTTGTAGCGCGGATAATGCCATCTAGGGTAGATTGCCCAGTACCATAACGATTATCAAAGAAGTGCTTGGTGTCTGCATCGTTGACGTTCATGGCGGGGAAGGTGAGAACGCCATCTTTGAACATGGCACGTAGGCGCACAATTCCCGTTGTGGTTTCTTCTGTAGTGCCAATCAAGTCAGCAATTTGATCTTGGCGTTCTTGAATTAAGGTTGCTACCACGTCGCTACCATCATCAATAATAATGTTGGGGCGATGATCTAAGGCAATTTGTACGTGGCGACTGTAAGTTTCGTTGTCTTCGCCTTTTTGAGCAAAGACGGGAATTTCATGATCGACGACGAGGCTAGCGGCTACGTCATCTTGAGTTGATAAAGGATTACTAGCAATTAAAACAGCATCTGCACCACCAGCTTTGAGAGCAATAGCTAGATGCGCTGTTTCTGTGGTGACATGACAACAAGCCACAAGGCGAATCCCAGCGAAGGGTTTTTCTTGGGCGAAGCGATCGCGGATTTGCTTTAAGACTGGCATTTCGCGTCCAGCCCATTCAATGCGCTGTCTTCCCAAGCTAGCCAGGGCGAGGTCTTTAACCTCGTGCTTTAATCGGGGAGAAGTTGCGGTCATTAAATATTACCTCAAAAAAGTAAAAAAAGTTACGTAAGTTATTACGTACTTTACTAGGTTACTCCACGACTGGCGATTTTTGGCTGTAATTACCAAAAACCTAGTCAATGGTTCTGTGGACTAGCTTGACGTTTGATCAGCGGAATGTCAACTTCGTTTTTGGTTTTTTTCATTTATCTTAGATAAGTGATGATCAAAGACTCTTCTAAGTCTTACCCTTCGGCTTCAAAATCGCTCTTTGAGGGAAACCCTCAAGACCGCGTTTTTCACCAAATTAGATAAAGTAATTTGCCATCTATCTTAAGAGGTAAGATTTCCAAAAGTTATGAATATTTGACAATATGGAGATTAAAACTTAACTTTAGATAGGTACATTTACTCAAACTACCAGTTAAATCTAGAGGTGGCTATAGAAGTAGTCAATATTAGTAAATTTTAGTCCAGGAGGTATCTGAGTGCGCTTTCAATTTTTGGCGATCGCTGGTTCAATGGCTGTAGCTATTGCACCTACACCAAAAGCTACACCCCAGACTCCTCTTTTGCCTTACCTGCAAGCTCCTAGCAGTATCAGTAATAATTCGGATAATAAGATTGTTTCGGACTGGGTTTATTTGGATGGTCGTCGGTTGTTTCGGATAGCATCATCAAGAAGCAACTTGTCTGATCGTTTACAAAATATTCAGCAAAATTTGCAAGAAATTAGCAAAAGCTATCTTCGTTCAGATACGCCAGATCTCAGGATAGATATTAGAACAGTAAACGGTTTACCTGTAATTGATGTTAACGGCAAATACCTGATGACCGTTACTTCTGAGGATGCCAGACTACAACAGGTAGATCTATCAACATTAGCAACTCAAATCCAAGAGAAGTTGCAGAAAGGTTTGCTACAGGCTAAACAAGAGCGACAAACTGAATTTTTAATCAACCAAGGTAAAATTGCTGCTGGCATCGGAGTTGCAATGATTGTCGCCAGTTTGGGAGTATATAGCTGGCAACGTCGTTCCAAACAAAATGCAGCCCGCCCTACCCCTCAAACCTCACTAGCAGCACAACCGATTGCAACTCAATTGAATCAACGGCAACATCGGCATCTGCTAGAAGTTAAAACAAGATTGTTTCAACTCACTCAAGCAGGGGTTTGGGGAGGTGGAAGTTTTATTATTTTGGGTTTATTTCCCTACACACGCATACTTCAGGTTGGTATTATTACAATTGCCAAAATTCCTTTTAAATTGGGCATCGTCACACTAGTAATTTATGTAGCAATTCGTTTCAGTTATGCCTTGATTGACCGCTTTACCTCAACTTTGATTAGTAGCGGTGCTTTAATAAATTCCGAAAATTACGAACGTCTGCAATTGCGAGTCTCGACATTTTCTGGTGTGACTAAAAGTATTGTGACTATTGTTTGGGTAGGAGTTGGCATCTTACTAGCATTAGTCTTTTTGGGTATAGACATTGTTCCTTTGCTAGCAGGTGCAGGTTTAATTGGTGTTGCAGTATCCTTAGCTTCACAAAACTTGATTAAAGATGCGATTAATGGTTTTCTAATCATCCTAGAAGACCAGTACGCTTTAGGTGATGTCATCGCCGTAGGAGATGTGGGAGGCTTAGTAGAAAATCTCAATCTGCGGATGACACAATTGCGAGATTCTGAAGGACGTTTAATCACAATTCCCAATAGTGAAATTAAAGTTGTAGCTAATCTTTCTAGTCGCTGGTCACGAGCCGATTTAACGATTCCTGTCTCCTATCAAACTAATATTGACGATGCTTTGCAGTTAATTCAAAAAGTCGCCTCGGAGATGGATGAAGATCCGCAATGGCAATATCAAATACTCGAAACACCCCAAGTTTTAGGAATAGATAATTTTGGCGAGCGCGGTTTGATGATTCGCGTGTGGATAAAAACCCAACCGCTTAAACAATGGGATGTTGCACGAGAGTATCGTCGGCGCTTAAAAGTTACCTTAGATCAAGCTGGAATTTCTATTCCTGTACCTCAACAATCAATTTGGGTTAATGATCCTCAGTTACTTAGCTATGAGGGAAATGGCAAAACTGATCAGTTTTAGTTTTACCAATACACTTTGAAGAACTAAAATCATAAGTTTGCCGTTACGGCAAACTTATGGGTAAAGTCAACAACAATGTGCATTAAGAAGCTAATACACGAGGGCGAATAGTTTCTTGAATTTTTTTCCCTACTGTTTGTTCAACTAACCTCAGCTCATAATTTATTTGCAAATTCATCCAAAATTCAGCACTAATCCCAAAATACTGCGCCAATCGCAAAGCTGTATCGGCAGTAATTCCTCGGCTTCCATTAATTATTTCAGTAATTCGATTTTTAGGTACATCAAGAATACGCGCTAGTTCGCTTGCAGACATACCTAATTCATTAATTTCGTCAGCAAGAATTTCTCCAGGGTGGATGGGTGGACGTATCATTTTAAGTCCTTCAGTGATAATCTATAATTTCTATGTTGAAGGGTTTGAGAGATTCTTCTGGCCAATTTAAACAAATTCTCCATTGCTCGTTAATTCGGATACTGTACTGACCTTTTCTATCCCCTCCTAGAGACTCAAAGCGATTGCTAGGTAACTGCATTAGATCCTCATTATTAGTGGCGGCTTCTAATATCTCTAATCGTTTATACGCTTGTCTTTCAAAAGATTGAAACTCTTTTACCCTTTTACCAGCAACAAAGTCCTCCGTCCTTTTATCCTTGTACTTCGGAAAATCTTTTGACGGAGACATAATAGAGCAACAGAACAGTAAATGTTATGCGTTACGTAACTCATAACTACAAATTTAATATATCACCAGATAATAGGTTTTTGCAAGTTGCTTACAAAGAGTCACTTTTTGAAGAAGAGCGATCGCTCCTATTGTAAAATTTTTCGGCAAGTAGCGATCGCACTTCGACTAAGATCCCGTATCCGACCGTGGATCTATTCGTTTAAACTAACCCTGGATGCGTATTAATATTACCTTAAATCACAACGGCAAATTTATGATTCCAATTAAAAAGCCGCCTTGTGGCGGCTTTTTAAATATGGGCAGTACCAGACTCGAACTGATGACATCCTGCTTGTAAGGCAGGCGCTCTACCAACTGAGCTAACCGCCCTTTTAACTAATCCTTTACTAACATAGCAGAACATTTCGCGTTGCGCTAGTAGTTTTTGGAAAATCTTTTTTCTCTTATACTAGCTCAGTATTAAGTTACTCAGAGAGGAAAGATTTAGAATGCCCTCTGGTCGGACGCACGATCGCATTACTTTGTATGCTCTACCATTGATAGCGGGTGTGACGTTCTGGCAGACTCGTAGCAGCAATGTGACTTTGTTGGTTGCAGGTGGGTTTCTATTTGGAGGGCTGATGTTTGGCCCCGATTTGGATATTTACTCTGTGCAATTTCAACGCTGGGGTTTCTTGCGCTGGATTTGGCTTCCTTATCAAAAAAGTCTCCGTCATCGTTCTTTTTTATCCCACGGGCCGATTATTGGTACGATACTGCGGATACTCTATCTCGGCTGCTTGATAGCTGTTTTGGCGATTGTTTTGATCATAGTTGCTGCCAAGTTGGGGAATGTTGCTTTTACTTTGCAGGATTTGGGTAAAACTGTGGGGCGATCACTCGTGAATTACAATACTGAATATATCGCCCTTTTCTTGGGTTTAGAACTTGGTGCGATGAGTCATTCTCTCAGCGATTGGGGCGGTTCGGCATATAAGCGCTTTCAAAAGCAAGGTATTCAGGGGTTACTTCCTAGTGGCAAAATTAAAAAGCTTAAACCAACAAGTCGTAGTCGTCGTCGAGCTACAGTGAGCAAAGACAAGGGGAGAATCACAAAGGATAAATAACTTATGACTGATGACAAAGCTAATACTTTGGCAGCGTTGCAGGAGTTAATTGAAGTAGTGGCAAAATTGCGATCGCCTGATGGTGGTTGTCCTTGGGATTTGGCTCAAACTCCCGAAACGCTGATACCTTATGTAATCGAAGAAGCTTATGAAGTGGTAGACGCAATTAAAAATGGTGAAAAAGCAGCGATCAAAGAAGAATTAGGAGATTTATTATTACAAGTAGTATTGCAAGCCCAAATCGCTAGCGAATCCGGCCAATTTGCGTTAGCAGAAGTCGCACAAGGTATTACTCAAAAGTTGATTCGCCGTCATCCCCATGTATTTGGTGACGTGTCGGTACAAAGTGTAGATGAAGTACGGCAAAATTGGGAGCAAATTAAAGCTGCGGAGAAAGGTGAATTATCCTCAGATATTCAAAAACTTAGTTCTAAACTCAGTCGCTATGGGCGTACTCTTCCCCCATTAACAGCAGCAATGAAGATTTCCCAGAAGGCGGCAGATGTTGGGTTTGAGTGGGAAAATATCGATGGAGTTTGGGGAAAATTTCACGAAGAGTTACAGGAGTTTCAACAGGCTTTGTCCGAGGAAACACCTGCAAGACAACAAGCAGAATTAGGTGATTTAATATTTGCGGCGATTCAGTTAGCCCGTTGGTATAATCTTGATCCTAGCGCCGCTTTACAAGGCACAAATCAGCGATTTGTCAAGCGATTAGAAAAAATGGAGGCGGTTTGCGATCGCCCCCTTTCTGATTACAGTTTGGATGAGTTAGAAACTCTCTGGCAACAGGCAAAAGCTCAAATTGCCAAAGAGGAGTAATGCATTTACTTTAGTAAATAAGTAGACATAAATTGAACAAGTATGTTAACTTGGGCTGATTTATTTCAAAGTTAACTACTATGTCACAAAATATTATAATTTGGGACATTTCTTCCACAGGTCATCTCAGTGAAGTAAAGAAATCAAAGCTTGAGGCTGAACAGAGTATACAAGATTGGTTAGAGCAAGATATTTCTATTATTTCAGATAATTTATTAGTAATAGGAAAGGAAGTACAAACAGATTATGGTGGATTTATAGACCTTTTATGCTTAGATAAAAAAGGAGATATTGTCATTATAGAGTTAAAACGTGACAAGACTCCTAGAGAAGTTACCGCTCAAGCTTTAGATTATGCTTCTTGGGTAAAAGATTTATCAAACGATAATATTACTAGTATTGCTAATAAGTACCTAATAAATAGATTTTCTCTAGAACTTGATAAAGCTTTCCAGAAAACTTTTAATACAGAATTACCCGAAGTTCTTAATACAAATCATCAAATATTAATTGTTGCATCTAAAATAGATAGTAGCTCTGAAAGAATTATTAATTATTTATCAGAAACTTATGGAGTAAATATTAATGCTGTAACGTTTCAATACTTTCGTAGTAAAGATGAGAGGGAATTACTAGCTAGGGTATTTTTAATTGAGCCAACTCATGTAGAAGAAAATACGCAACGACAAAATAATTCCAAAAGACAACCAAATTTATCTTTTGCAGAACTTGATGAAATTGTTAAAAAACATGGTTTAGAAAATCTATACTTTGCCCTATATAAAAATTTGGTAAATACTTATTTTACCGTTGTTTCAACAACAAGAAGTTCATTGAGCTTGAAAAAAGGTAACAAAACTGTATTTACTTTAATTCCTGTAGAAAGTAATGCTGAAAAAGGACTTAAGTTCAGGATTTACACAACAAGATTTGCAGAACATTGGGGTATAAATATAGAAGAAATCATAGATTTATTGCCGACATCAAAATATGATTGGGAAAATTATCCTGGTGCTACACCTGATTGGTCTGGACATGAAGGATTTTTCAACACTCAAGATCAAGTAGACAAATTTATTACAGGACTTCATAAAATAACTCCAAATTCAGTTTAATTTATTTTTATAATGCCAAACTTACGCCTTCATAAATCAAATCAATCGCACAACTAAAATCAACACTTTCTATAGTAATATCTTCATTAATTGTGTAGGGAGAATACAGCCACATTCTGCCCTCTCCCCGACGATAAAATTCTACTCCGATTTTTTCAGATTCAATTAAAATATATTCTTGTAAACTAGGCAGGGTGCGATAAAAAGCAAACTTTTCTCCTCTATCTTTAGCTTCTGTTCCAGGAGAAAGTACTTCTACAATTATTTGGGGATATTGAATAAATTTGCGTGCATTTAAATCTCTAGTATCACAACTAATTACCACATCAGGATAAAAGTATGGGCTTTGAGTACTGACTTGCACCTTGACATCGGCAACATTGATCCGACAACCTTTAGCACGTAAATGGGGATACAATGCTCTGTAGAGATTTAGGGCAATATCGTTGTGAGGAATTGTACCACCAGTCATAGTGAAGATTTCGCCATTCACATATTCATAGCGACAATCTTGTAATGGTTCCCAATCGAGGTATTGCTCGATACTCATTTTTTGAGGTTGAGGAGTGGCAATCATCGCCTTATGATCATAAATAAACGCTTTCAACTTTTGCTAACAATCTTATCACCCCAAAAAAATGGAGGCAGTTAGCAACCACCTCCTTATACCAATTCTCTTTAAACTTACGTGAGTTCGATGAACCTCTCCCCAACCCCTCTCCGACGCGGAGCTACGGTGTACACACAAGTACTATCTGAAAGGGTTTCAGGCGTTATAGACCCCT
>JBBSOP010000033.1:0-17869 GCA_038259655.1 Chroococcales cyanobacterium | reverse complement strand
TCAAGAGTAGTTGCCCAAGTCTCCCAAACAGGTGTATCAGGTTGACTGATATCTACAGTTGTCTCGACAGTTGATGATGCAGACTCAGAATTGAAAAACATTTGAATCAAACTATCCAACTGCTCATCTAGTTTTGATGAACCCACAGATGAAGTTGTTTCTGGTGGAGTTGTGGAGTTATCAATTTCTGTTTTTGAAGATATATCTGGTTGAAAAGGGGTAGGTGTCTCTTCTTTAATCGGCCAATTCCAAGGAGATGAAGGATGAGGAGCAGAATTATCACTTCTTGGGGGTATTGCGGAAGACCGACCCCAAGGATGATCCTGATTATTAGTCAAGGATTCTGGTTCTGATGACCACGGTCTAATTGGTTGCACGTTGGGAAACAAAGACCGAGCTTTCTGAGAAAATCTTGTTTGGTGGCTGGCTGTGTGCTGGGAATTGTTTGATGTTTCGTCTAGAGACTCATCACTGGGAACAGTTGTTTCTAAACATTTTTCTAGAGCCGCCTTAAATTGCAGGGTTTGGCGTTGTTGTCGCATTAACCTAGTACGTAACTCCCGACAAGCATTTTCTGATTGCAATACCTGTTGAGACTGTTCACTATAGTTGGTTTGCAGTAGCGCGCATTCCCGTTCTAGCTGGGCAAGGCGTTGTTGGCTAATTTGTAGTTGTGCTTTATGACTTTCAATAAAGATTTCTTGACGTTGTACAGTTTGTACAGCCGTTTCTAACTGTTGAAATAAAGATTTAATTTGTTCTTGGGCAGCGGCAAGTTCTTGAGTTTGTTGATTGAGCATTGACTCAGTAACATTGGAGCGTCTTTTTTGCCACTGCAAAGCTTTTTCTGACTCAGCTAAGTCATCTTTGAGATGTTCTACTTGCTCATACAATTCATTATTAGCAGCCCGTAATTCCTCATTTAGTGCCAGCAGTTTTTGAAATTCAGCATTCATCAGGGTTTGCTGTTCCTTGTCAGGCTCTGCAACCCAGTCCTTCTGATTTGCATCTGGCGGGGATTGGTTAGCTCGCGCCTCGTGCTGTGCTTCTTCTGCCGGTTTCAGGAGTGGCAAATTTGTCATTGCCGTATTTTCAGAAGGCATCACTGAGTAAAAGGGACAGCTTGCCTGCTCTGGTTGTAGCGAATTAGCAGAATTTGGGGATTCCATCACAGCCCTGTTGTTTGAGGTGTCAGCTTCAATTCATCACTCTTGACCCGCCCACATCAGAGTACTTAGCAGTGCTAGCCTGAGCATTGCTGAATACGTTTAATAAGGGGTTACTCTAGAAGCCAAGTTTGACTTCTTTTACCATGAAGAATTAGTCATTAGTTAGTATTCCCTTTTTTGCATCCATAACTGATGCCGTTATAACATTATGAGCTTATAGTCCGTCAACCTTCGGAATGACGGGGTTTTTGAGTTTAAATGCTACCAATGTATCGACTTCAGTACAAATGCCGAGCAAAGGTTTTATCCTGCTTGGCTTTGATTAACACTTGTTTGGTAGTAGCTTCCTGGCAGAAGTTCACGCGCTAGATAAAAATTAGCGCTGTATATAATTTAGCAAACACTTGGTTTAGAGAAGAAACTAATTTGATACTAAGATTTATTGAAAGTGGCGGTAAACTTCATCCCTTCATGGATAATTTAGGTTGCTTCTACCGCCACTTGGGGCATTGGGCATTGGGAAATTTTGTTATGCCCGAAAATTTCATCCTGCAAGTGGCGTGAAGTTTTTTATGTCATAAACTACCTGAAAATTATGGCAACCAACGGGGATGAAACCCTACTAAAGGTAGTTTTTCTGGTCTGATTGTAGTTATGGTAGCGTCAGCTATAGGCAATAGAGGCATTAACCACAAGCTACTGCTAGCGATCGCTTCTCCATCGTCAGTTTTCAAAACATTGGCAGATGAAGCGGTAGAATCTGGCTGTGGCATCACTTGGTCAAATAACAAGCCCAAACCATCAGGTGATAAGCTCATTTGTACATTTCGCTGGTCGATGGGTAGTACCAGCAAAGGTTTCTGATTTCCAGTTTTGAGGTCGATTGCTACTAAATAAGGCTGTTCTACATATTCTGCTTTCGATACTAGCTGAGTTAGCAAACAGTAGAGGGTAGGTGAAGCAGGATCAAATTGACAGTCAATAATCGAGCCTGTGGTTTTTAATAGTGGTTTCTGGATGCCTTGGTTTGTCACCAAAAACAAATCTCGTGTGTAATCTGTGTTAAATTTTACCATCGCTGCTTGGGAGCCATCTTTAGAAAAAGCTTCTACTAGTCCAAACTGTGGTAAAAAATCTAAGGGTTTGTTGGCATCGCCTTGTAGTGGTAAAATCGCTGCTCCTTGCCCTTGGGCGACTGCTACAGCTTTACTATCGGGTGTAATCATAAAATCTCCCCCAGGCTGGCTTTGCAGACGTTGAGGAGTGGGTTTTGGAGCCGATTCATCGCTGACTACTGGCATAAACCACAGTCCAAAGTCGCCGGGATTAGCTTTACTACCTCGCTGAACTACGATAGTTTCACCATCTGGGGATAAGTCAAATTTCAGGTTTTGGTACTTTTTATTATCTAAAATCAGATCAACTTTCCCGGCTGATTCTGCTGGTTTTTCAGCTCCTCTAGGAATGCCTGTTGTCACTGTGTACAACTGAGATGAAAGCGGGTCTTGGTTATTAGCAGCACGAGCAGAAAATAAGATTTTTTCCCCATCTGGAAATGGCTTAAAATCCATCACAACCAAGTCTTTGGGGGTAAGTATTCTTTTTTGTTCTTCAGTCAAGTTGTAGACAACTAACTGACCTTGATTTTCTGGGTCGGCTCCTATATAACTAATAACGCGATCGCGTGTGTGAAAGTTACCTGTAAAGGGTTGCATGACCCTATTTTTGCCTTCTTGTTCCGAAAACTTATCTTTTGCTTTCTGCAACTGCACTTTATAGTTTGTACCATAGGGTGCAGGTGTTAATAGTGTATAAACCATTCGCCGCCCTGCCCAACTGAATTTACCTGCTAAAGGCGGCTCAATTTTCAAATTATCCTCTACACTTTTTGTATCCATTGGACGGCTAAAGTTGAGGGTAAAAGAAATATCTTCTGAGCCAATTTGTTGATTTTGCCAAGTAAAATCCCGGACACGAGCTGCCACTACATCACCTTGCAAGATCATAAATCCAATCAGCAGACTCAGCAGCAGCATTAGGGCGATCGCTATGCGATCTAGTGGTTGGATAAGTGTTTTATTGGTCATTGGTTATTGGGCAGTGGGCATGGGGCATTGGGCATGGGCATGATTAACAAATGACAAATCACCAAAGTCCTCGCCTATTCGCATAACGTTTTAAAGAGAGGAAACCCCTAACTTTGGACATGAGGGAAAGGAACTAATAACTATAAGGATTTTGCGGTTGAGGAATTTTTTTGAGGGAGTTAGCAGCAATGGTGAGTTGGCGTTTACCTCCCAGTTCTTCTGTCGTCATTTGTCCTTCTATTTCTAGCCAAGTGTCTGGAGAATAACGATCTTTGTTGTTTCCTAGTTTGACAGGTAATCCCACAGGGTAGGCATCTGCTGCACAACAAGATAAGACAAATTTCGCCAAGAACAAATATTCTTTGCCTAAATCTGGCGGGTGGATGACGAATCCCTGAACTTTGACTTTTTGTCCTGTGTATGAATCTGGTTCTGGATAAACGTTAAGCGTGCGTACCCACTCTACAAGCGATCGCTCCTCTGGGCGAACAGAAGCCCGAAAAGCTTGAGGTTTAATGCGGCTAGTTCCTAATAAATCACTAGTCACACCTCGTTGCAATGCCTTGTCGCTGGCAAAAACTTGGGGTGTAATGATGAAACCCAAAATCGCTACGGTTAACAGCAAACAACTACCCCAACCAGGAGCAAATAAACTAATATGCTGAGTATTTGGTACGATATCGCGTCGCCGTCGCTGCAAAAGTTCTTGCGCTTTAAAGCTGCCAACAATTATCAAGATGATGCCAGTAACTATCACTAACCCAAAGTAATTTGGGTGAATTAATAAGTTTAGCTTGCCAGTTGACCAATATCTCAACAGTAAAATTCCCCAAGCTGTAATTGCTAGTACATCCAGCCAAGGAAGTAACAGATTTGGGATGATAGATTTGGGTTTTGGGTTAGTCATTAGTCAAGGGTCACGAGTCAATACCGCTTTGCGGAAGTCAAAAGTCAAAAGTTAATAATTTAGATTTGGACTAATTTTTTAAAGGACGTGCAAGTTGATGAAAAGGGTGAACAAAAATGTCAGTTGTGCTGCTATGGCAAATAAGTAAAAGATAGTTCTAGGTTTAAAAATCGATAACATCAAACCAACACTTTTGATGTCAATCATTGGACCAAATACCAAAAAGGCTAACAAGGAACCAGTGCTAAAAGTTGAGGCAAAAGATAAGGCAAAGAATGAATCGACTGTAGAGCAAATTGATACTACTACAGCTAAGATCAGCATGGTTACGATTGAGGTAATGGGACCAGCACCGAGACTGAGGATCAATTCACGGGGAGCTAGCACTTGAATAGCAGCAGCGATCGCACTTCCTATAATCATTACTGCTCCCAATTCTCGTAATTCTTGGATACTGTTATCCACTAGTAAACGCAGTTTATCTTTAAGTGGTTTACGAGGACTGGAGTTTGGGGTATTTGCCTCAATTAAGTTAGTTTCTATCCGCGTCGGAAAGCCTGCTTTTCCTCCCAAAATATAAGTCCCAGATTGCAATAAACTGGGTGCAGTTGCTTGTTGTTCTATTTGGTAACGTTTGCCACCTTTTTTGGTTGTAGGCTTTGGGGGAGGATTAAACTTGAGATAACGAGCGATCGCAGGTTGAACGACCGGACTCAAATCTTTTTGAGAACTGAAAACAAAACCGAGAATTGTGGCGATTGTTAGGGAAAATACCACTCTTAAAACTACTATTTCTGGCTGATCTCGAAATGCCGTCCAAGTTGCCCAAATGACGATGGGGTTGATTGTTGGTGCTGCTAGCAAAAAACCAATTGCC
The DNA here is from genome assembly GCA_038259655.1 of Chroococcales cyanobacterium. Classification (GTDB taxonomy): domain Bacteria; phylum Cyanobacteriota; class Cyanobacteriia; order Cyanobacteriales; family Nostocaceae; genus Halotia. Next base: position 12,829 of record JBBSOP010000033.1, on the reverse strand, counting down.
ACAGGTGTAGGTACTCCCTGCATCAATAATCGCCGCGCTACTGGCACGTTACCGCACTCACACACTGGAAACACAAAGCCGATCATACTACCGACTAAAGCACCCAATAGCGGATTTCTGGGCATTCTTTCTACTAATTTGCGCTCATCAACAAAAAGCAGTAGCACACTAGAGAATAAAACCCCTAGAAGCAAAAATGGCATCGCCTCGACTAGCAGACTCAGAAATATCGTGAAACCATTGTTCAGTTGATTCATTGGCCTCGCAGTCAAAAGCGGTTTGAAGTTTTTAAGTTATGCCTTGTCATTCTATCGAAATGGGGATCAAAACCGTGTATGGACAGTACAGCATTATTGAAACATTAAATCGGTATGAGATTTGTAGTTATGCTTCAGCGCTAATCAGCGCCAGTTAGTCATAGATAGTTATTTAACCTGTGTACATTTACTGGCGATCGCTATTTCTGTGATTGTCCAAGTTCCGAAATAGTTCCGAGTTATGGCGATTAAGCATATATCAGCATAACGTTTAATTACTTAATATTTATACTGACTCTAGACTGGCTAGTTAGGGTGTTATCTTCCACGGGTTTTCATAAAATATTCATAGTTTTTAAACATTCGGGGATCGCTCTTGGCTAATAATGATCGTGATTTTAGCTATTTTTTAGCAAAATTGAAGATGAGCTTTGGTTGATTTCTACTACAGAAATTATCAAACTGCAAGTACAAAGCGAAATAAATACGGTAAAAATACATAAGTAATTGTGCAAAAAGTAATAGAAACTGGCAGAAGTGAAAATGTTAACTTATTGCTTGCTAGCTAGTCATTGTATATATCAGGGTTTCCAGTGCCACAAGAATTTAATTCCCTCATCTCACCGCCATTTTTGTCTCTGGGTAGCGATCGCGATCTCGGTTTAGAATCAACTCTCAAAGAATTGCCAATGTACACCTTTGAGGTGGAAACAAGTTGTACAGGTACTGAAGTTGCTCGTTATTTGGAAAAATACTCTATGTTACCGGGAGCAATCTTGCTAGAACAGGGACAATTCATCGGGATGATTTCTCGGCGGCGACTGCTGGAGTTTTTAATTCGCCCTCGTGGAAAAGAGCTATTTACCCAAGAAACTTTGGGTGTTCTCTACAGTTATGCGCGTACAGCGATTGTGCTGCTTCCTGAAACCACACCAATTTTAGCAGCGATGCAACAGACTTTGAGGAGGCGATCGCCCGAACTTGTGGCAGAACCAGTTGTAGTGCAAACTGCGGTCAATACCTACAGATTATTAGATATGCATGACTTGAATCTTGCTTCATGGCAAATTCAGGGAATAGAAACTCAGGTGCGTTATGAACGCAGCCAAGCCCAATTGATTCAAAATGATAAAATGGCAAGCTTAGGACGCTTGGTAGATGGGGTAGCACACGAAATTTTAGACCCAGTTGGGTTTATTTGGGGTAATTTAACTTACGTCTCTAATTACAGCCAAGACTTGCTAAAGCTAATAGCTGCTTACGATCAAGTTTTATCTCATAGTTCAGAAGAAATTCAAAATCTGAAAGAAGAGATTGAATTTGATTTTTTAGAACAAGATTTAGCAAAAGCTCTAAATAGTATCCGCACTGGAGCCGAAAGGTTAAAAAAACTTGTCACCAGCTTACAAAATTTTTGTCATATCGATGAAATTTATCCTAAACCTGTAGATTTACATGCTTGTTTAGATAATATTGTTTTATTAATTAAGAGTCGTTTAAAAGGAGAAATTGAAATTATCAAAAACTATGGCAAATTGCCACCAGTATCTTGCTTTATGGGTCAGTTAAATCAAGTATTAATGAATCTTTTCGGTCAAGCTGTAGATGATTTACTTGATGAAGCTGCACGTCAGCAAGTTCATTCAGAGTCTAATAAAACTTTTACAAAACCGCAAATTGAGGTGACAACAAAAGTTATTTCCCAAGAAGCGACTAAAGCAGATGCACCAGATTCACGTTGGGTTTCAATCTGCATTGCTGATAATGGTTTGGGAATGTCTGATGAGTTACAACAACAAATTAGAGAATCTTTTTCGATAGAAAAACGGGCTGATAAAGAAACTAGTTTAGCAGTTAGTTATCGAATTATTACCGCAAGGCATGGCGGTAAATTTAATTTGCGATCGCAAGTTGGTAAGGGTACTGAATTTGAAATATTATTACCTTTAGTTTGATGAAATAAATTGACAGCTATTTTAAATATACTGACGACGGGCTGAATGCCGCAAATAGCGATAAATTAACCATGACACAATGGCAAAAATTAGATTGATTAATAAACGGCTAAGTATAAACCATAAAATATCAGAATAGAAAATTTGTGATGAACTCAAAGGACTAATAGTTTTTGCTAACAGAAACATTCCAAAAAGCGCATTTCCTCCTAGAATCAAAGCAAATATTACTAAACCCCTTTGCCAATAACGATGCTTTGGCGTATGCCCAGAAATCAGGATAATAGAATGTTTGCCTTGCACTTTTCGCAATAATTGCTCCATTCGCCAAAACATCCACAACAGAAACGGAAATAAACCATAGCTAAGAAAACGTATCGGTATTGAATAACGCCAAGCACTAGAAAGAACGTTTACTAAAGCATGGCAAATTACAGAATTTATCCAAGCTCTATAAATCAACTTCCGATCTCGATGTAACCGCATTGTTGAGGAAATATATATTCCCAGAGCATATCCCCAAGGTGCAGAGAATAAGGCGTGGATTGGCGTACCAATACTACGATCAAGAATTGATGCTGTTCCGTGAAAAAGGTAAACCCAGTTTTCCTCGGCGGTAAATCCTAGAGCAACGGCTATAGTAAACAAGAAGATACTACTAGGGCGTAATCGATATTTGCGTTGGAGAACATAGGTGGGGATAACAACCGCTACCAACTTGCAGACTTCTTCAATTGGACTCACTTCTATAAGCTGCCGTAGGATAATGCCAAAAAGTGAATATTTAGTATTTTGCCAGTTGAGTACAGTTTCAAAAATCCATTCTAAGCCGAGGGCAGCAAAACCAGATATAGCCCCAAAGATAAATAACAAAATCAACCTTAACCAGGAAGGGGCAAACTGAACACGGCAATAATAAAAGCCTAAAAGCAACAGTGGTGGAATTGCTGCCCACAGCACTAAAGAGACATCAGCCACTCACTTGAGCAATTATAGTACGGTGACGAGGGCTATTGCTGGTAATCGTGGGGGTCTGGAAACCTGCCTTAACCATAGTTTGCTTAATGTCCAAAGTGAAATATTGGTCTAAATAAGGTTCCGTACTTTTAAGTAGCGTCAAAATGTAAGGCGGCATTTTTATGTAAGCTTCAGCCTGAGGATTCATATCCATGATTGCCAAATAACCACCCGGACGTAATACACGCCTTGCTTCAGCGAAAATCTGTTGGGTTGCTAATTGTGGTAATTCATGACACACCAGGAAAATCGAGACTAAATCAAATGAAGCGTTTGGTAGTCCAGTAGATTCAGCCGCAGCATGAACCCAATCAATTTTAGTCTGACGCTGTTGGGCGCGGTAGTTAGCAACGGCTAAGAAATAAGGAGATAAGTCTAAGCCTGTAATTTTGGCATGAGGATAAACTTTTTTCAGGGCAAAAGTACTTAATCCTACACTACAACCTAAATCCAAGATATCTTGTGGGGCATGAGAAAGAGAGTTTTTGACGATATCGTGGTAACTTTGGCGTAGTTTGGCATCGCCTTGGGCGTTAGCACCTGGCCAAATTTTAGCATGAACAGCATGAGCAGCAGGTTCTACCTCAAAAGCAGCTTGCCAACTAAGATTGCCGGTTTCGTAGGCGTGAAATGAAGTGAGGTAGTAATCTGGGTAGGAAATTTCAGGATTTTGGACTTGAGTTAGATCAGTTTCCCAATCAAGCGCCTGTAATTTCTGTACTTCTTTCGTCCAGGGTACGCCAATTTTCTCGGCGCGTTTAATCATCATTTGTCGGGCTTGGTGCTTGGCTAGGTTGGCTAAGGGTCTGATTGCCAAAATGCCATTAACTAAGCGGCTAGCTAAGTTAGGAGAAGTTTGTGCAGCAGCAGTCATAAGTTTGCGTGAACAGTCTTTTTTACTTATGACATAATTTCCGTAAGCTAGTCTAGATGCTTTCCTTCTACCTCATGCTTTTGGCGGTTTAATTTTCAGGAGAGGCTAAATGCGTCTTCATTAAAGAGATTCATCCCAGACTGATAAGATTTGGGTATTCAGCAATATCTATCCCACAGGAGTTGGTAAAAAGCTGAGTACCATTTAAAAGAAAATTACAACTAACTTCTCTATGGTCAATTATGGCAAGAGCAAGAAGAAGAGCGAGTGGATTTCTTAGAGACTTTCAGGAATTTGCCCTCAAAGGTAATGTAGTTGATTTAGCGATCGCTGTAATAATTGGCGGTGCTTTTGGCAAGATTGTCACTTCTTTGGTTGAAGATGTGATTATGCCATTGGTTAACCCTTTAATTACTGTAGGAGGCAAAAACTGGAGAACAATCACAATCGGCCCAGGAATTGCTATTGGCCAGTTTGTCGGTGCGATCGTTGATTTTGTAATCATTGCCTTGATCTTATTTCTGGCAATCCAAGCTTTACAAAAATTCAAAAGACAAGAAGAAGTCGTCGCCGACCCCCTACCCGATCCTAATCTTGTAGCTCAAGAAAGATTGACTGACGCATTGGATAGGCTGACATATACGTTGGAATCTCGCAATACTGAGGTTTAGGGACAAGGAGACAAGGGGACAAGGGGACAAGGAGACAAGGAGACAAGGGGACAAGGAGACAAGGGGACAAGGGGACAAGGGGACAAAGGGACTAAAAGAGAATAACAACCATGCCCTATGCCCCATGCTCCATGCCCTATTTTGCAGTAGGTTTAAGAGCTAACAACATCTCTAATTCACTGATAGACTTATCGGGGCTAGTGGCAGTAGCACTAATACCACGAATCGAACTTAAGACAGCGCTGGCTTCAGGTGAGAGAGGTTGCCCTTGGGCTGCAAAACGATTTACTAAAGTCATGGTTTGATCCATATCTAGGTAAAAGTAGCCACCGTTGGGTTTTTGCAGAGAACCAGTCACAGCCTTAAAGGTATCACTAGTATCGAGAGATGATTTTTTGGCAACTGTTAAAGATTCAGCAACAGGGCCTCCAAGTGCCAAAAAGACGGTATCTTGATCTAACCAACCGTGGGCTAATAAGGCTCCTTGTTGGGGTATTTGCCATTCAGTGACGTTTTTACCACCGAGATTTCTTTGAGCAACGTTGATTCTTTGTGCTTTCGCCAAATTATCAAGTTTAGTAAAAGTGGCTTCCGCAGTTTTGCGATCGCCTGTATCAAATACTAATGCCCCGCCAAAACCCAAACTTGCTAATACACCTTGATTGGATGGAATAGCACCAAAGGCAAATTCCCTATCCATCCACCCAAAAATATCTTTATCTAAGTCAAGATCAACAAATTTCAGTTGTCCTCGCAGCTGTTCGATTACTTGCTTGAATTGTGGATAATCTTTTGACTGTTCTACTAGAGTTTTCCAACCACGGCTAATGCCAGTACCGCTAACCAAAGCCAGGGTATCAATAGGAAACTGTTTGACAATATTGGCGGGAGTTGTTTGATACTGAAATTTATTTAGTTGCGGATCTAAGTTAGCGATCGCTTTTAGTCGCAATCCGGCATCATCTACGCCAACACCTGCCACCAAAGATTTTACCTGTTTCAATTGTGACAAGGTTTGTGGAGGCAATTGCTTTGCTTCGGGACTAGCGGCGATTAATTGCTGTACCATACCCGAATAATCTGGTACATAAATTTGGGCAAGTGTATTTTTTACATCTACATTTTTACTTAAAAGACTATCTGCACCTTCTTTACTAGCAAAAGAAGGCTGTCCTTTAAAGGTGTCAATGGCATTTTCTACAGCTTGCTTTTCGGGAGCTAACACCAAGTGGTCATTATTTAAAACTACGCTATATGTTGGTTTACCATTTTCGATAGTTTCTGTAATTTTTTCGCCTTTATAGTCAGATTCTTTGCTTTTAACTTTTTTTTGCTCTTTCAGTTTTTTAGCAAAATTCAAAGCGCTGATTTTGTCCTTGATCCCCACCACCATCAAAATCTTCGGTTCTGGCTGTGATTTGATCGTAGGATTTGCTTCCTTAGAAGACTCTTTCAATTGTGCGGGTTTAGTGGGGTTTGGCGGTAGCATTGCCAACATCACACCACCAACCCAAGGTTTTATATCTTTTTCATAAGAGATATCACTACCCTTAAACATATCCTGATTAAAGTCTTCTAAACCTTTTGCCAGTAACTTCTGTGCTTCGGGAGTACCAAACTGCTGCAACTTTGACCAAGCTTGCTGATCTGTTGTGATATAAGTTGCCATTATTGCTGTTGAAGGTACTAATTTAGCACTGCCTAAAGCGCCTGAAATATCACCAGCAGGCCCTTTTAAAGACATGTAAGCAATTACACCTCCTGTCACCAAGACGGCAGCACCGATCGCAGGAATTAAAAACTTTGATTTATGTTCAGGCATGGTTGTGTCCTATTTTCCTCAAATTGTCACCGAGGTTAGTAAAAACGTCATTATAGAATTTTCGGATTTATTTTCAATTGCCCTTGATTTAGTGGTATTTACTGAGAGATTGAGTAGTTATACACAGGATGACTCCAAAAGTACTTCAACGCCGTCAGGAGTAAATCCGTAAATGACAAAAAAATTAGCCTGTTTGGCACTGGTAAGCTATCCTAGTGGATTTAAGATCAAATAATAAAGAGCAAAGGTAAGATAAAAAAATTCAGAAAACGTTATTTTTTGAAATACATTCAACGAAATTTTTCACGTATTAAAAGGTCAGTAAACATCAATGTCGCAGTATTATTTTGATACAGAGAATAACGGACACAAGTCTTTTGAACTACCAGGTGCGAGGCCACACTACAACCCCGATCGCCCCGGACAGGTAGAACATATTTTTCTTGACCTCAGCTTAGATATTCCTAACCAAAGTTACCACGGTACTTGTAGTATCCGTCTACTACCTGTCCGTAATGGTATTGACCGCTTAACTTTGGATGCTGTCAACCTCAATATCCAGACTGTACAAGTAGACGAGGTGGAGCAAAATTTTGATTACGATGGCGAACAGCTATCGATTCAACTTACTCAACCAACACAAATGGGTCAGCAATTGCTAATTGCGATCGCCTACTCGGTCGAAAAACCCCAACGTGGTATTTACTTTATTCAACCAGATAAGTATTATCCCCATAAACCCACCCAAGTCTGGACTCAAGGAGAAGACGAAGACTCGCGTTTTTGGTTTCCCTGTTTTGATTACCCAGGACAATTATCTACTTCTGAAATTCGTGTTAGTGTTCCCAAACACTTAGTTGCCATTTCTAACGGCGAACTAATTGATACTAAAAAAGATGGCGATCGCAAAATCTATCACTGGTTACAGCAGCAAATTCATCCTACCTATTTGATGACTTTAGCGGTAGGCGATTTTGCAGAAATTCGTGATGAATGGCAAGGAAAACCAGTCACCTACTACGTAGAAAAGGGAAGAGAGGAAGACGCTAAACGCAGCATGGGCAAAACTCCTCGCATGATGGAGTTTTTGAGTGAAAAGTATGGTTATCCCTACGCTTTTCCTAAATACGCTCAAGTTTGTGTTGACGATTTTATCTTTGGGGGAATGGAAAACACTTCCACAACTTTATTGACTGATAGATGTTTGCTAGATGAACGCGCCGCCTTAGATAATCGCAACACCGAAAGTTTAGTTGTTCACGAACTAGCACATCAATGGTTTGGCGATTTGTTGGTGATTAAACATTGGTCACACGCTTGGATCAAAGAAGGAATGGCTTCTTACTCTGAGGTAATGTGGACAGAACATGAATATGGGCAACAAGAAGCCGCATATTATCGGTTATTAGAAGCTCGGAGTTATTTAAACGAAGATAGTAGCCGCTACCGTCGGCCGATGGTAACGCACGTTTACCGAGAAGCCATTGAACTTTATGATCGCCACATCTACGAAAAAGGCTCTTGTGTTTATCACATGATCCGGGCAGAATTGGGAGAAGAGTTGTTTTGGCAAGCAATTCACACATTTGTCCAAGATAATGCCCACAAAACCGTCGAAACAATAGACTTACTAAGGGCAATTGAAAAAGCGACTGGACGTAATCTCACATTTCTTTTTGATCAGTACGTTTATCGTGGCGGTCATCCTGATTTTAAAGTCGCCTACTCTTGGGATGGGGATGCTAACTTAGCAAAAGTGACAGTAACTCAAACCCAAACAACCACAGATAAAGATTTATTTGACCTAAAAATTCCGATTGGTTTTGGCTACACTCAACAAAAAGAAGTAGCGCCACTCCAAACTTTTACTGTGCGGGTACATGAACGCGAACAAAGCTTTTACTTCCCCCTAGCAGAAAAACCCCAGTTTATTAGCTTTGATGCAGAAAACCATTTCTTAAAAACTGTGTCTTTGGAATACCCAGTACCAGAATTAAAAGCACAGTTAGAATTTGACCCTAATCCGATTTCTCGCATTTATGCAGCAGAAGCCTTGGCTAAAAAAGGCGGATTAGAAGCCACCAAAGCCTTATCAGCATCACTGAAAAACGAATTATTTTGGGGTGTGCGGATAGAAGTAGCGAAACAATTAGCCCAAGTTAAATTGGATCAAGCCTTTGATGGATTAGTTACTGGGTTGAAAGATCAAAATGCTCTGGTGCGGCGCGCTGTGGTGGAAGCACTAGCTCAAATCAAAACCCATGAAAGTTATAAGGCTGTAAAAGGACTTATACAAGATGGCGATCCCAGTTACTATGTAGAAGCAATGGCTGCTCGTAGCATTGGGTCTATTGCAGCTGCTAATTTAGAAGAAAAGCCCAAAGAAGAAAAAGTTCTCAAACTGTTAAAATCCGTTTTAGAAGAAAAAGCCGGTTGGAATGAAGTAGTGCGGAGTGGTGCAGTTGCAGGTTTAGCTGAACTCAAAACTTGCGAAGCCGCCTTAAATTTACTCCTCGAATATACCAGAATTGGTATCCCGCAACCGCTACGCTTATCTGCAATCCGGGCTGTAGGCAAGATTTCTTTAGGTCAAAGTCCGGTCAATTTAGAACGGATTTTAGACAAATTAGCTGAACTCGCCAAAGAAACCTTCTTTTTAACGCAAATAGCAGTAGTTGCAGCCTTGGGACAAATGGAAACCCCCAAAGCAATAGGGATTTTGCGATCGCTAGCTGATCAAACACCAGACGGGCGTGTACGGCGTTATGCTGACGAATCAATTACGAATGTGCAAAAGAACGTCGGTACAGAAAACGCCCTGCGTCAGTTGCGTGAAGAACTCAGTCAACTTAAACAACAAAATCAAGAATTAGTCAGCCGCTTAGAAAACTTGGAGGCTAAATCTAAAAGTACTACATCTTAAAGAAATGGTTGATATTATGAATGCAGCGATCAACCGCAGCAATAATGGACATAAATTATGTCATCAGTCACGATTAACCTGCCAGAAGAAGTATTTAGCGCCCGTCGCCTAAATCCAGAAGAATTTGTGCGTGATATGCGCCTCGCTGCTGCTATCTACTGGTATCAGAAGCAGGAAATCTCAATGGAGAAAGCAGCCAACGTTGCTGGGTTAAACCGCCGAGACTTTTTAGCTGTCTTAGCCCGTGAACAAGTGGATGTCTTTACTGTTGACTTTGATGATTTGCAGCGCGAGTTTAACCGTGGCTGAACTCCCTGCTGTTAATACATCCCCGCTAATTTTTTTGACCAAGGGCGGCTTTACCGATTTGTTGCTTTTAGTTAGTCCATCAATTATTGTTCCATCAGCTGTAGCCGCAGAAATTGATGCCTATGGAGAAACAGACGTAACAGTAGTGGCGCTCAATAATACTGATTGGTTAGTTGTAAAAGAAACACCACCAGTCCCGAATGTTATTCAAAACTGGGATTTGGGTCTAGGTGAGTCAGCCGTACTAGCCTGGGGCTATGTAAATCTCGGAACGGAAGTAATTCTGGATGATTTAGCAGCCCGTCGTTGTGCTGCCACCTTGGGTATTCCTTCAAGGGGGACATTAGGCCTCGTTATTACCGCCAAACAACTAGGAGTAATTCCGGCTGCACGTCCAGTGTTAGAACAATTGTGCCTGTGTGGGATGTATTTATCTGACCGCGTAATAAATCAAGCATTGGCATTGGTAGGGGAATAGATTGACTCCCAAGGCGTGAGCAGAGACTATACCTGCAATCGGTCAACGTGCTGCAACCATAAACAAACGTGAGTTCGACTTGCGCTCTCCTACTCGTCGAACTCACGTTAATTGAACTTTTTTGGCACATTTGGCATTTTGACAAAGCAAAATTATCCAGCGATCGCTACATTAGAGATATATAAATAAAAATCCTTGTTTGCGAATATTTATTTGTGACTGACAAAAAACTATGAGTCTAACTGTCAATATTTCTCAAAACCCCTTACTCAAAGGTTCTGGCTTACCTCCCTTCACAGAGATTCAGCCTGAGCAAGTAGTACCAGCCTTTAAGGAATTATTGGCAGAACTTGACCAGCAGCTAACCAACTTGGAGGCTAATCTCCAACCTACTTGGAGTGGTCTGGTAGAACCTCTAGAAGAATTAACAGAACAGCTAACTTGGAGTTGGGGCGTAGTCAACCACTTAATGGGTGTGAAAAATAGCCCGGAATTACGCACAGCTTACGAAACAGTGCAGCCACAAGTAGTGCAGTTTGTCAATAGGCTTGGTCAAAGTCAATCTATCTACAATACTTTTAAGAAACTCCGCGCCAGCGAACAATGGCAAACTTTAGAATCTGCTCAACAGCGGATTGTGGAAGCAGCCATCCGTGATGCCGAACTTGCTGGTGTTGGCTTAGAAGGAGACGCACGGGAACGTTTCAACGCTATTCAAATGGAACTGGCAGAACTTTCTACCAAGTTCTCCAACCATATCTTGGATGCCACAAAAGCTTTTAGCCTCACTCTTACAACTAAAGCAGAAATTGACGGCTTACCCGATAGCTTACTTAGTTTAGCCGCACAAGCTGCCCGTGCTGCTGGGTCAGAAAATGCCACACCAGAAAATGGCCCTTGGCGCATCACTTTAGATTTTCCCAGTTATAGCCCTTTCATGCAACATAGCACCCGGCGTGACTTGCGCGAAAAACTTTACAAAGCTTATATTACTCGTGCCTCATCTGGTGAATTGAATAATAATCTGTTAATTCAACGTATTTTGGAATTGCGGCAAGAATTAGCCCATGATTTACTAGGTTTTGATAACTTTGCACAGTTGAGCCTAGCTAGTAAAATGGCTCCTAACGTTGAAGCAGTCGAGGCGCTGTTAGAAGAATTACGTGGCGCTAGTTATGATGCAGCTACTAAAGACTTAAAAGAACTCAAAGCTTTTGCCGCTACCAAAAAAGCACCAGAAGCTGAAGATTTACAACACTGGGATATTAGTTTTTGGGCAGAACGCCAACGAGAAGAAAAGTTCGCCTTCACCGCCGAAGAATTACGTCCTTACTTCCCCCTTCCTCAAGTTCTAGATGGTTTATTTGGACTTGTGCAGCGGCTATTTGGCGTTACTGTGACTGCTGCCGATGGACAAGCCCCAGTCTGGCACAAGGATGTGCGTTATTTCCAAATTACTGATGAAACTAATAGCCCCATAGCCTACTTTTACTTAGATGCTTACAGCCGTCCCGCCGAAAAGCGCGGTGGTGCTTGGATGGATGTGTGCATCAATCGCAGAAAAATGACTGAGAATGGTGTGCCTACTACCCGTTTACCTGTAGCGTATTTGGTTTGTAACCAAACTCCGCCAGTAGACGATAAGCCAAGTTTAATGACTTTCTATGAAGTAGAAACTTTGTTCCACGAGTTCGGTCATGGTTTGCAGCACATGCTAACCAAGGTAGACTACCCCGGAGCAGCAGGCATCAACAATGTCGAATGGGATGCAGTGGAACTACCTAGCCAGTTTATGGAAAACTGGTGCTATGACCGACCTACTTTGTTTGGCATGGCTAAACATTATGAAACTGGTGAACCTTTACCCGAACACTATTACCAAAAATTGCTGGCGGCGCGTAATTACATGAGTGGTAGTAGCACATTACGGCAAATCCACTTTAGCAGCGTTGACTTGGAACTACATTGTCGTTATCGTCCAGGTAGTGATGAAACTGCCGCAGATGTGCGCCATAGAATTGCTAAAACCACTACTGTTTTGCCGCCACTACCAGAAGATGCTTTTTTATGTGCTTTCGGACACATCTTTGGCGGGGGTTATGCCGCAGGTTACTACAGTTATAAGTGGGCAGAAGTGTTGAGTGCTGATGCTTTTGCGGCTTTTGAAGAAGCTGGGTTAGAAGACGAAGAGGCAATCAAAACTACAGGTAAGCGTTATCGAGATACAGTATTAGCTCTCGGCGGTAGCAAGCACCCAATGGAAGTGTTTCAATTTTTCCGGGGTCGTGAACCGAGTACAGTTTCTTTGCTCAAACACAATGGCTTATTAGCGAACAGTAACTGAACGTGAGTTCGACGGCTTTAAAAACCCCGCTTCCATTCCTCTCAACGCCAGTTGCTCATGGGGAGCCACTGCGTTGCGGTGAGTCCAGCACTGCGGGAGGGTGTCCCTCCGCAGGTGACTGGCGAACCCGGAGGGGGGTTCCCCCCGTTGAAGCAAGTGGCGTGGAAACCCCCAAGACC